>JBATYB010000435.1:0-1962 GCA_049673825.1 Methylocella sp.
CTTCGCCTTCATGCCCGCGGCGATCTTGCGTCTCGTCTTCTTGGTCATGGCTCGCTCCGTCTATCATGACGGAACGGCCGCATTCCAACTTAGCCGCCGGTCCTAAATCCGGGGACCACTTCTAGGCTCGATCCAAAAACGTATAGGTTTAGCTGGCGTGCCGCACGCAAACGTTGTAAAAATCGAGGAAATTCCCGCTATAGGTGCGGTTATTGCTGCGAGGCATTCGCTTAACGGCGAACATCCGCTCGCGCCGGACTCGCCGGACTCGACGCCAGCAAGCGGGAAGCCCTCGTGGAATGAGCCAGGACCGGCCAGGGCGGCGCGCCAGCGGCTTCCGGCGATGCGCCGGCTGCTTTTTTTGGAGCGCGAAGTGGCCGGGAGCCGCCAGCGGGCTTCTCGCGCGGTTGCGCGCCGTCTCCCGCCGGTTTGAAGGTTTCCGGTGAACGCATTTGTCCGCGATCCCAGCCGCGACCGGATTTGCCCGCATTGCAAGGCGCCGTTTCACGCGAGAAGCGCCCAGGCGATCTATTGTTGCCGGAGCTGCTGGTTGCCGCGAGCCTGGAGCGCCGGAAGGCCGGCGAGCCGTGCAGGTTTCAACGGCGCTGCGCGGCCTGTGTTCATCCTGAGCGGGCGATAATCGAGCAGGACATCGCGCGAGGCGTCAGCCAGAGGAGTCTGACGAAGAAATACGATTTTTCCTGCGGAAGCTTATCGCGGCATTGGTCCATGCACGTATCGAAGAAAGCCAAGGCCGCGCTCGTCGCGGGACCGGCGCGGCGGGCGAAATTATTGGCGGCGGCGGATGAAACGCAGCTCAACACGCTCGAGTATTTCCGGGCGATCCGGTCCAGGTTGTTCGACCCGTTCATCGTTTGCAGCGACGCCAACGACCACGACGCGACGGCGATTATTGCTGGCCGTCTCCTGCAAGCGTTGAACGATCTTGGCCGGGCATCCGGCGAGCTTATGGTGCTTGTTGACGGGACGACGATCAATTTGGATATGCGGACGCAAATCATGTCCTCGCCGGTTGTCGCGGAGATTGAGGCTGGGTTGATCCGAACGCTGGCGCCATTCCCGGAAGCGCGGGCGGCGGTTATCGCGATGTTGCAAGCGATCGACCGGCGGGATGCCGCGACGATGAAAACGATAGAGCCGCCGGTCATTGCCGCGGGGGTTGCCGATGCAGCCTGACTCCATTGGCCTGGCCGGGCGTCTAGCGCGCGCGTTGGAAACGAGCTGGCGGAATATTGCGCGGCCCGAGCAAATTGAACCGGCGGGCGATTGGTGGACGGTTTTTCTGCATATGGCCGGAAGGGGCAGTGGAACAACAAGGGCGGGCGCTGAGTGGGTGCATGAGCTTGAGGCGTTCGGCCGGGCCGGGCGGATTGCCCTCGTGGCGCCGACGGCGGCGGACGCGCGGGACGTTATGGTGCAAGGTGAGAGCGGCATATTGGAGACGGCGCCGGATTACGCGCGCCCGGATTATGAGCCCTCGAAGCGCAAGGTCACTTGGCCAAGTGGCGCGGTCGCGATGCTGTTTTCCGTCGAGGAGCCGGAACGCCTTCGCGGGCCTCAACACGATGCGGCTTGGTGCGACGAGCTGGCGGCGTGGCAGAACATGCAAAGCGTGTGGGATCAACTCCAATTTGGACTACGGCTTGGCAAGCGCCGTCGCGTCATGGTGACGAAGACGCCGCGTCCGGTCAAATTATTGAAAGCCCTGCCGAAGCGCGAGGGCGAGGATGTCGTGGTCTCGCGGAGCGTGACGGCGGACAATGCGGCGAATTTGGCGCCGACGTTTTTGAGCGCCATCGTCGGACGCCACGAGGGAACGCGGCTTGCGCGACAGGAACTGCTTGGCGAGATGGTTTGAGGATTGCGAGAGCGCGCTTTGGAACCGCGACAACATCGACGCGCATAGGATTGCGCCGTCCGGGCTGCCCGTGCTGCGCCGGA
>JBATYB010000436.1:0-9869 GCA_049673825.1 Methylocella sp.
CGGGCTGTTCGTCCAAGTCCCGTTGGTCGCGTTGAGCGTCTGCCCGACTTGAGGGGTCCCCGAGATCGTGGGGAGCACCGTATTCACCGGCACGCTTCCCGCCGCCGCGACGGCGCTGGTCGGGGCGCTTGTCGCCGGCGCGCCCGAACCCCCAGCGTTCGTGGCGACGACGGACACCGTCAGCGTGTCGCCGATGTCCGCCGCGACGGGAACATAGGTGGAAGCCGTCGCTCCACCGATCGGCGTTCCCGCGCGGTTCCACTGGTAGGTGAAACCCGTCGGGCCGCTCGTCCAAGTCCCGTTGGTCGCGGTGAGCGTCTGCCCGGCCTGGGCGGTCCCCGTGATCGTTGGAACAACCGTGTTGACCGGAATTGCCACCAGCTCGGAGACGCTGAAACCATTGGTTTGGTTCGGCGTATTCGTGGCGCCGGCCAGGGTCTCGACAAGATTGAACGTTACGGTGGAAGGCGAGCCCAATGGTGTCGGGCCAACCTCTAGGATCGTTCCGGAGATTTGCAGCGCACCTGCCGTGCTGAGAGAGTTGAATGTGATCGTGGACCCTGACGATGCCCCGAGGATGGTTCCAACCACGGTTCCTTGCGGGTCGCCAACATGGAAGGCCGGGTCGCTTAAAGTAAGCGTTTGAAGCGTGCCAGTGGTGATGATAGTCCAGCCGTTTGCTTGCAGGATTATGGCATCGAACGGGGGCGCTTCGATCGGGACCCCAGGACTCGTGCTGTATTGCCTCCCGTCAAATGAAATAGCAGTTATTCCTGCCGGGGGAAGCATCGTAATCGTGTCCTTACCGGCAACGGTCGCATAGGTCGTCCACCCGTTCGCCTGCAAGACCGCCACGTCGAAGTCGAGCACTGGGATTGGAATCCCCGGGGTGCTCGAATAGGTGCGGCCATTGAATGAGACGCTATTCCGCAGCCCCTGGTTCTGCGGCCACATTTGAATTATTGCCATATGGGAACTCTCCAAAAAAATCCCGCCTGCCCTGCTCTGTCGCGGCCCTTCGACAGGCTAGGGAGGCGGAGCTCGTTAGCCAAGGAAAGTGTGCTGGCGCGCGGGCCGCGTCTAGTTCAGCGCCTCGACGATGAGCTGGTTGAGGCCGATCGTGGTCGTGCCGGTCCCGGCCGTGGCCCATTCGGTTGCGATCGTGAGCACCTGGGAGGCGTTGGTCGCGACAGCAGCCGGCATTGCGGTGAGGCCTACGCCGGTAGCCCCAACCCCATTCGCCTGATTAATCGCGGCGCATTGCACGTTTGCCGCGGCGCCAGGCGCCTGCGTCGCCTGGAAAATCCACTGGACGGCGAACTGACCATTTGTCAGGTTCGCCGCCGGGTTGGAACTGGCGGACGTATAAATCGCCGTCGCCCCGAGCGATAATCTAAAGGCTATCGTGGGGGGCGCCGACCCTGTCGTGATCTGGAAATGCGCGGTAACGCGGAAGGCCCGCGCGGCGGTCATGACGTTCGCCGGGATCGTGAACGTCGGCGTGTGGCTGACGAAGGCGCCGGAGCCGGACGACGAATTATTGGTGCTGCCGCCGTTCTGGACGGAAAGCGTGACGGGCACTCGCCATCCGCCGGCGGTCGCGCCATCCTGGATGGCAAGCCCGTTGATCGTGGTATCGACCCACACCTCGCCCTGGGCGCCGGTGTTCGCGGCGATATTCGCGGTGACATCGCGGCGGAGTTGAACCTGGACCGACATTCTTAAATCTCCTATGGAATCCCAACGCCAAGATCGATCGCCGTCGAGGTGGGGGGAACGGTCCTCCAACCGTTAGCTTGCAGGACCACGGCATCGAAATCGGGCACCGGGATTGAAACCCCAGGGGTGCTCGAATAGAGGCGGCCATTGACCATGATGGTGCTCGTCGCGAGGCTTGGCGGCGGCCACATTTGAATTATTGCATGCCTATCTCCTATTTGCCTCCCTGGGATCACGCTGGTCCAAGATCGATTTTCGCCAGAAGGAAGCCGTCCGTGACGACTCCCCATTGATCGGTTTCCGTGACGGCGGCGCTCGCGAGGCCAAAATCGAGGCTTTGGCCGAGAAGCAGGGCGCTCGTCACCGGGCCTGGCGCCTGCCCGGCGCCGCTCGGCGTGTAGGCGTAGACCGTGCATTCCGACAAATCCTCGACCGATTGGCCGAAGATGTTGAAACTCTGAAACTTCATGTACAAGGGCACGCCGATATAGGCCGCCGGAAGATCGTGCTGGAAGACCGCGCTATCGAGGCGGGCGAGCGGCGCGCCATTGGAATGCGCGGCGGCGGTTGTCCCGTAAAGCCCGCGGACAAGCCCGGAAAGGGTGTAGGCATTCGGCGGCGGGGCGCCGAGAAGGGTTGCCGTTTGATAGGCCAGCAGCTCCTTGTCCACCAGGCAAAGCGTGATCCCGTTTTTGGCGTCAAGCGCCGTCCCGCTCAACAGCTGGCCGCCGCTCTCCTCAAGGGTGGCGGAAAGCGATGTGTCCGTGGCGCCCATCGCGGCGGTCAGCACGCCCTGGCGGCTTGGGGCTGGGATAGTCCCGATCTGACTATAGGTTGTGTTGTCGGCCGAGATCCAAACGAAGGCGCCCCCCCAATTCGGATCGGCGACGCCGGCGGCCCCTTCAGGGGTCGCGATGGCATTTGCCGCGTAGGTGGCGCCGGTAAAGCTCGCGAATACCGGTAGAAATGTCGGCGCCTGGAAGGTCCCGGCGACCGGATCGGTCCAGCCGAATTGCGCTCCCCAAACGTAGATCCCGTCGCCGCTCGTCCCTTGGTAGCTCTGCGTTCCATAGGGGTTTTCAATATTAACAAAGACGGACGGCGTCGCCGCCGCCGCCATGACCGCGGCGATCGAAACCTGGAACCAGTTGCCGCCGGCGGGGGTAATCGCCGCGACGGTTATTCCCGTGTCAGGCGTGCCTGCGGTCCCCGCCGTAAGATTGAAATCGCACCCTTGGTAGCTTGCGCCATTGTACACATCGAGGTGCACTGCCGTGCGGGTTGCCGATGCCTGGACATAGGCGGAGAATGCGATCGTCACCCCGGCCGCTTGCGACGGGAGAGTCGCATACGCGACATGCAGCCCGTTGGAATTATCCTCGGCGAGGAGATAGGCCGAGGCGACCCCGCCTGAGACCGCGGCCCACACCTGTGCCACGCCGCCCGAAAGCGCCGCCGGCGGCTCATAGATGACCGGAGCGTTGACCCGCGCCGGGACGACGCCTTGGTTCGTCGAATTCGGCGTTTTCGTCTGAACGGGATATTGCACCGCGCTCGCCATGCCGCCCGGAAATTCTTCCGCCGTCACACTGAGCAACCCGGCATCGTCCTCCTCGATCGCCGTGATCCGGATCGCCGTGTTGCTCAAGCCGAGCCCGGCATCCGTGACGGTCACGAGGTCCATCGGCTCAAGCAGGCAATATTCGAAAGAGAGCTTGAAATGGTAGGTGTTGCGAATGTAGAGCCCGCGCTGCAGGATCAATTGCGCGGAAATGCTCGCGACTCCCGGATCGGTGATCTCGCTTGCGGTGATGTCGGAGGCCATGCGGAGCCCGTAAAGCTCGATCGCATTCTGATCCCACGCGTCGATCGGCACGGAATCGAAAAAAGAGCTTGCCAAATTGATTTGAAGCCGCTGCCAATTGTAGGAGGCATAGGGATCGGAGCGGACCACTTCCAGCGGGTCCTTGCCGTCCTCGTGGATAAAATCATCGTCAGTGAGATTGTAGACCGGCGTCACGTTCGGGTTAAAGGTCCCGATTCCGGTTAGGACGGTATCGCCATAGGGAATGAATTTCAGCTTTCCGCCGGACCACACGGCGGCTGTGTTGGTGAGCTGCAGCCACCGCGCGAGAATCGAATTCGCCGCCTCCTGGTTTGTCAGGCACGGGCTGAGCGCGAGGTATGAGGCCCGGCAATATGTCTGGTAGGAAGAGTCCCCCGATGACCCTAGAAGCGTCGTGGCATCGATGCTCGCCGCCGGGAACAGCACGCCGTATTGGGCATTGGTGAGAAAATCCTGGATGATCAGCGCCGGGTCGGAATCCGCCCCATTGACGACATTGCCGTACCGGATGCTGGCTATGCCGTCGATCGCGAACGAGAATTGCGGCAGGCTCGCGCTCGACCCGAGATTGTAGTTGAAGGCGCCGACATAGGCGACGCCGTTATACCCGAGCGCCTGGCCCGGATAGAGCGCGCTGAGGTATCCCCATGGCGCTTGCGGCGTCGCGCCGCCGGTCGATACCTCCAGCCCGGAGTTCTGCAAGCCCCAGTTGATCTGCTGATTCAGAAACACAAAATGGTAATTGTTGATCGGCCCTTCGGCAACGGCGAGCAGGAACGAGGAGTAGTAGGTGTAGCCCGTGATGGGACCGCCGCCGCCCTTTCCGCCGGTTTGCTTTTGGGGAATTGCGTAAAAGCCGCCGGTCCAGATCGCGTTCGGGGCCAGCTTGTTTCTCCCGTAGACGATCGGGATGGGGACCGCGTTGCTCGATGTCTGGACCTGCAAGCCGGTGTATTCCGGGATGTAGGCCGGATTTTGATTTTGTCTTAAGAAACCCATGTTCCGTTCACCATGGCGAACATAGATCGATCAGCGCCGCGATCCCGAAGCAGAGGCCGCCGATGTCGAGAAGAATCCTAGTCGCCGCGGTCACGGGACCGTTCCCCAGATCTGAAAAACCGGATGAATCCATTCGGGGCATTTTCCGCGCGCGAACAGCACTACGCCGATGTCGCTGGCATTTTCCCTCATCTGGTCCATGCTCTTGCCGGTCGTGAGCACATCGTCCACAAGCAATCGAACGTCCGCGAGGCGACGGCGGTATTTCTGCAAGGCATTGGCGATCGGCCAGCCGCCGCGCGGCACCCCCTCGACCTTGCCGAACGTGAACTTCCTGGCAATCAGCAGCGCGAACGTCTCGATTTCCTCGTTGGTGAGGCCGTCGCATTCGATCTGGCAATCCGTCGCGTCGCCGGAGTGCAGGATGAACGATTTCCGCAAAAGCCAATCTCTCATGATGCCTCCTTCGCCCAGAGGGAGAAAAATTTCGGTTTTCGCGCGGGGGCACAGAGAGCCGGACTTCGCGCCACTTCCTCCTCGAGCACGAGAAGGGCAGGCTGGAACGCATGCACGATGGTGAGCGGGGAGGCGTCCGTCACGACGCCCCCGTGCGCGTAGCAGCGGCCGTAGCGGAAAACCATCACGTCGCCGGGCAGGGGCGCGACCACTTCCTTCGTCCTGTCGAAGATGAACCCGAGATAGCGCTCCTCGGCCCGATGCAGATACCAATCGTCGGCATAGGGGCGCGGGTCGAACGGCGCGCAGAGCCCGGTATCGACGAAGACGCGGACGAGCAGCATTCCGCAATCGACGCCGGCGCCCTTGACGTCGCCTTGTGGATGGTAGGGCGTCCCGACCCAGGATTGCGCCTCCCGCACGGCATGGCGGCGCTGATCGCCCTCAAGGCTCATGGGGCTTCTTTCGTGCGGCAACGCCCAAGAGAATTAGTGATGGCGGCGATGGGCAATACAATGTGATATGAATGGGCTCATTAAGGAAAGCGAGCATCGCGGCAACCAATGCCGAAATTATGTGCATCTCAGCCGATCCCCTATATTGATATATTGCACGTATACGGTATATATATATTAACGAGCGAGCCTGACGAGCTCGCAGAGACAGTATAAATGGGGCCGTAACAATGGCAAATCGTAAATAAATCAGACTCTTGGGGCCGCCGCAAGACTTTCATCCCGAAATGACCGTCTTGGCTTCTCAAGCGCGGCGGTCATGCCCCTCGAAGAAGAGGCAGCGAGCATCGCCGCAACCAATGCTGAAAAGCGCCCGCGGAGCGCAACGAGCTTCCGTCTCGCCGGCTCCGGCGGCGCCCTTTCGGGAATTAACAAGGGCGGCAACACAACCGTTCGATTCGAGGGCAACTCCTTCGCCGTCACGGCCCACGATTGACGGATTTGGCGGCGCCCTCCTGGTGCCGCCTTCCTATCCCGGCCTCGCCGGAGTCGCGATAATCGAACGGCTCTCTTTCGATCCTCGCCTCGACATTCGCATCGGCAAGCTTCGCCTGCTCCAGATAATAGGCGAGCATTCCGTCCTGGAGCGCGGTATCGCTTGGCTTTTCGCCTACCATAAGAGCCTCGCGCCTGCGATAATCACTAAAGCGCAAGTCTGGATCATCATGCCGATCGCCAGCCGCACTGTCTTCGACTGAAGCACCTCGATTTCCCTGTTGTTGCGCGAAATGCCGACGCTCAGGCGGTCCGTCCGGTCGATAACGGATGCTCCAAGCTCACGGATTTGGGAATCAAGGGCCGCACCCGGCGCGTCATTCATGGACATTAGCCTTTAGTACGCGAATGTCGCCAGTGGCACGTAGGGGAAGCCCCGGAAATTCGCGAGATTGTTGAACTTGAACTGGCAAGTGGACTTGGTGTGATCGCAGCCCTGGTAGACGGTGAACGCGTCGCCGGACGCCGGCGGGTTCAACAGCGGATAGGAAAGGGTCAGCGAAACTCCGGTCACCGCGCTTTTGACGTTCGCGCTCACGTTAGCATTGACCCCGGACGAAAACGTGATCGTTCCCTGATTGAATTTCGGATCGGCGCCTGACCATGGCACGACCGATGGCGTCGCGCCCGCCCCAGCCGTTCCCGCCGCGCCAAAACTGCTTTTGATAAGGCCGCACCCGGAATCGTACAAAACGTGCTGACAGGCCGGCGAATAGACGTTCCGCGGCATTTGAAGGTCGAGCAGCACCAAATCCGAATTGACGGTGATTTGGGCCGACGTGCGCCCGATCGAGTCCACCGTGCCGACCCGGCCCTTGAAGAGGATCACGCTTCCCACAGGATTGGCGGTATCCACGGCCGACCATGAATTGAGGAACGCCCGCTCGCGTTGGATCTCGCAACCGTCGAAGGCGCCGTTGCGCAGCGCTTGCAGGAACGGGACGCCGCTTACCGTATCCGTCGAGCGCGCCGCGATCGCGATTTGCTGCTGATCGACCTCGAGCCCCGTGGCGCATTTGAATTTCAGGCCGTCCACGAGAACCGAGTTGGCCGCGTAGACGTAACCGTTGAGGGTCACCGGCACGTCGGCGTTGGTGTAGGTCAGGATCAAGCCGGTAAGCAGCGTGAAGGTGAAGCAGTCGGCGACGACGGCTTGCGCGTCCGGGCTTGCGCGAAGCGTGTTGATGTAGGTGTTCAGCGCTGGGGACGCGGCTCTCACGAGTCCAGCCTCGGCACGTCTTCCGTGATTTTTATCAATCTTGTTTTTGGAGGCGGCCATTTAATATTGCTCTCATGAACTAATAGCCAACGATTTTCGTGTAGTTCGCCAAACAACCATTGCAACAGTTCAGCGGGCGAATCCCAATCGTCTTGTCCCAAGCACTCTTCGATTATTTCTAGAATCGTCTTTGGCATGGCGTCATAACGCTCCAGCGTCGTCCGTATGCAAGGTATCGAACTCCGGAACGAGCCAATCCCCGGCAAGCACGCCGGCATGATCCGGTGTCCACGGCACGACCGAATCGTCGCGCATCTTCGCCGCGATGTAAGGAACCGTCATCGGCGAATTCCTGTCCGGAAGCTGAAGAAACAGCAGTGCCCCATCGACGCCGGCGCGCCGCGCGTGGTTCCCCATTTTCAACGCTTCGAGTGCTTCACCGAATGTCATGCGATTCTCCAGAGCTTGTCGAAGGACGGCGGCCAGGCCGGTTGCAACGGCATTTCTTGCAGATCATTTGACGCTCCTAAACTTCAAGCTCGACACCATCCAAAGCCCGTTCATGAAATTCTCGAAATCCGCCTGATCTTCGAGAAACCGGCAGTTGAAGGCATAGGTGCAAGTTGCCGCGATCGTATGCCCGGCGAGCGGCGCCGTCGTGAACACGATCGTGTTTCCCGAGACCGTGAACGCCCCTGGCGCGCCGCCGTTATCGAGGACAACCGGCGTTCCGGTGATCCACGACACCGGCTCCGTGATGCCGCCGAGCGCGCGCTGAAGCGTGAAAATTTTGTTGGAGCCATTGGCCGGGGATTCGACCGCCGCGATCGATGCCGATTGCGTGTTGTCCGTTGGGTCGGTGTAGAGGAAGGTGCCGTATTGACCTTGCACCTGGATATACAAGCCCATCAGGCTTTGCAACGAGCTCGCGCCGAGGCCGGGAAAACGCCCGGCTGAATCGAGCCCGTCAAACGTCAGCTCGAACTCATAGAGCGTGTTGGAATAAAACGGCGCGCGGACCTCGCGGCCGGAGACATGGCTCGCCACGCGCGTCGAGAGCGACGGCTTCTTGTGGACGCTCCAGCCCTGCCCGGCGAGCACGGGGAATGGCGGCGGCGTGGTCACTCCTTAACCGTCCGCAGCTTCAACGATTGAACCCGCCACAGCCGGCTCACGAACTCTTCCAGGTCCTCGTTGTCGTCCGCGAACCGGCAGTTGACCGGAGAGCCGATCCCGAGCGCCGGATCGGCCGGGAAGGCGAACGGCAAGTCCTGGCCCTTCATCATCTCATAAAATCCAACGAGCGTCTGGAAATCCTGGATCACGTCCATCGTCAGAAGATCGACGACAAGCTCGATGTCCCACGCCGCCGCCGCCATGCGCGCGAAGCGGCTGCCGCGCCCGCTGACGTGCTCCGCCGTGCCGCTCGCGAACGTTGGGCGGTAGTGGATGCTCCAGCCCAATCCCCGCAGCGCCGGAAAGGCCGGATAGGCCCCAGGAGCGAACGGCGGGTCAGGGATAGGCGGGGTCAGAAACGGCCCCTTGCCGTTCAGCCAATTTCCCGCCGCCCAGTTGCCCGCGTCGCCCCACACGCCGGAGAGCTGCGGGAAGGCCGGGAACGGGCGGGCATCCCAGTTCCAGACCGAGCAGAACATTTGCTGGATCATCGCCACGCCGGCGGCCGACACCGCATTGTAGCCGTTCACGAACCAATATTCGTGGATCGCCTGGAGCGCCAAGAGCTGGAGGTTTTGATCCTGGACCGGCAGATAGCCGCCGCCGTCGGCGTTCCGCCAGGCCGACCAATAGGCTGTGCCGCTTTCGGTGGACCCGGCGCTAAAGAACAAATTCGGCTGGTTGGTGCATTTGTCGGTGGCCGGGAAGCCATACTCGGTGAAGACGATCGATTTCGACCGCGGCACCCATTCCGTTTGCGGGCCTTTCGGCGCGTCGCCATGCCCGTCCTGGTCGTCGTACAGGGCAAAATGCTGATTGTTCCACCACCAGCGGAGCTGCTTATTGGCGAGAATTTGCTGCTGCGGGAAAAACTGCCGCCGCAGTTGAACCAGCCGGTCGTCGCCGGGATTGCCGGGAACGGAGACCTGCAAGCCGGAGCCGAGCGGGTCTTGGCCGCGCCCAAGATTGTTCGAGTCGAAATAGAACCAGTTGAACTTTTCGCCGCCCTCGATATTCGCCTGGAGATAAAAAATCGAGTTGATCGTCGCTTGGCCGGTGAGACCGAGGTTGCTCATTGTCGCGGGCGGCGGCGGCCATGCGGGAGCGGCTGACACAATCCCGTAGTCCGCCGCCGCCGTTACCACCACATCCGATTCTGCGCCATAATCGGACGCAGACAAGACGGCCTGAGCGACAAAACCGTAATCGAGAAAGGTATCGGTGGCCGCCGGCGCGGCCCAATTCGCGATATCGAGATTGTTGCTCTGGCCGGACGCCAGCGGGCTGCCGTCGCCGGTGGTCCAGTCCGACAGCGGCATGTAGTTGTCGAAACAGACAAGATCGATGTTTGTGTGCGCCCAAAGCTGGTCGAGGTGTGGCCACTGCCCGTCGATGACCGGGGAAGGGAGTGGCGGGTTGGCGCCGGGATGCTGCCAGCCCATCC
>JBATYB010000437.1:0-4565 GCA_049673825.1 Methylocella sp.
CAGGAGCAATTTCGCAGAATTGCTGCAGAGGGACGAAAGTTCGGCTTGTTTTTAATCCTGGTTACTCAGCGCCCTGATAAACTCGATCAGTGGGTTCTTTCCGAATGCGCCAACCAGGCAGTGATGAAAATAGGATCGAAAGGGGTAGCGGCAGAAACCGCAAAGGCGTTGGGCCTCGATAGCCAAAAACAAAAATCGTTGGAGGAGTGCGTGCAGTTTAAGGTTGGCCGCGCGTTGTTATTTGGACCCTGGGCTTCTACGGAGCCTGCTCGGGTATATGGTGCAATGCGACGGACCGCGGAAGGGGGACGAAATCTACGGCCGAAACATTGGGCGCAGCCCGAAGCGGCTTATGACGAAAAAGAGAACAACCAGTCCGCGGACAAAGTGTCAACGGCGGAGTAAACCGGGCCACCCGGGCGGAGCAAAACCGGGCCAGTTTGGCGTGGACGTAAAGCTCGATGTGCTGCCTCCGCCCCGGCGGAGATGGCCAGGGTTTCGTAGCCGGAGGACGCGGCGTTCAGGAGGCGCTGATGTTTTGCCGGTATGGGGTGGGCGGATCGGCCTTTAGGGGATAGCGGCCAGAGGGCGTCGCGGCGAGGTTATTTGCAGGCGCCGCCGTCGGTTGCGCGCGACAAAATTGTGCCTCAAGCGTTGGCGCATTTAAGAAAAGCGCTCCCGGCCGCCCGCCGGGAAATTCCCAGCGCATCTCCGATTGCCGTCCGGCTAACGTCACGCTTCCGCAAAGCGTCCCCCTGGGTCTGGAGAACGGACCGGACGGCTTCGACCGTGGCGACTGAAGGTTTCAGGGATTGAAGCAATTGCTCGTTGGTCATCGCTTCCCAACCGGCAAAGGCCGTAATCGGATTGTTTCATGTTGGCCAACCCTGGACCAAGGCAATGTTGTCACGCGGGGACGATTTCTTTACTCACAACAACCGCACTTAAACCCGCCCGATCCGGGCGACGCCCTCCCTGGCAGTCTGGCTGTTCGGATCGAAGGCAAGCGCGCGCTGATAGGATTCGATGGCCTTTGCGCGATTCCCGGATTTTTCGTAGGCGAGCCCGAGGCCGGCCCAGGCTTCGGCATTCTTGTTGTCGACGTTGAGCGCGGCGTTGAAATCCTCGATCGCCTTGTCGCTCTTGCCGATGGCGAGCAGACTCTGCCCGCGGGCCTGGTAGGGCGCCGCGGCGAAAGGATCGCGATCGATCGCGTTGTCGAAGTCGGTGATCGCCTGCTCATGCAGGCCTTCGCGCTGATAGATCAAACCCCGTGCGTGAAAGGCCTGGGCATTTTCGGGATTGAGCTTGATCGCCTGGTCGAGATCGGCCCGCGCCTCGTCGAGCTTGCCCTGAACGCGCAGAAGATTGGCGCGGCCGAGATAGGCCGGGGCGTGGTTGGGATCGGCGGCCAAGGCGGCGTTGAAATCGGCCAGGGCCGCGTCGTCGCGATTGATCTGACGGTAAGCCAGCGCCCGATTGGTCAGCGAGGCCGCATTGCCGGGAGCGAGCTTGATCGATTGGCTGAAATCGGCGATCGCCTCTTGAAACTTGCCGATCCTCGCGTAAGCCACGCCGCGCGTGCCGTAGGCTTCGGCGCTCGCCGGGTTGCGCCGAATGACGTCGGTCAAGGACGCTAGGTTGGCCTCGGCCTCCTGCGGCGATTGGTGCGCCACTTCGGCGACGCCGGTTCCCTGCTTGCCCATGATGTTGGTCGCCGTTTCGCAGCCGGCTAGGGGCAGGAAAGCGGCCAGCAGGACGAACCAACCAACAACGCGCCGCCGGGCCAGCTTCGCATTTTTGACCAAGGCCGCGAAAATGCTTATCCGGTCACCCTTGTCCGACTCGTCCGCCGGAAGTTGGCCGAGCGCCGGAGCATGGCCCCGTAAGCAGGCACCGGTTTCGCGGATCATGGCGTCGCGCGCCTCCGAGCGCTCAGCGAGCGCCGGCCAAGGGCTTGGGCTTCATCGGCAGAAGCCCTTCGCGCTGCAGTTTCTTGCGGGCCAGCTTGCGGGCCCGGCGCACGGCCTCCGCCTTCTCGCGGGCGCGCTTTTCCGAGGGCTTTTCATAATGGCCGCGCAGTTTCATCTCGCGAAAAATGCCCTCCCGCTGCATTTTTTTCTTGAGCGCCTTGAGGGCCTGATCAACGTTATTGTCGCGAACGAGAACTTGCACGCAGGAGTCCTTGGGTGAGGCGCCAGCCATCGCATGATGGGACGAGCCTAATCGGGAACGTAAAGACACGCCCACCCCGGCGCTGCGAAGCACCCGAACGGCGAAGCCATGCCGATAACAGACCCGGCGCTATCTGTCCAGGGAAGGGATACCGCGCCCTAATGGTCCGGGCCGGGTACGATGCGGGTCACATGGCCCATCTTGCGGCCCGGCCGCGCGTCCGCCTTGCCGTAAAGATGCAGGCTCGCGCCGGGCTCGCCGAGGATTTTTGCCCAGGCGAGAACATCTTCGCCGATCAAATTATCCATTTCGACATGCCCGCCGGCTTCGGCGCCGTGGCGGCTGGCGGCTCCGAGCGGCCAGCCCGCGATGGCCCGGATATGCTGCTCGAACTGAGAGGTGGCGGCACCGTCGAGGGTCCAGTGACCGGAATTGTGAACGCGCGGGGCGATTTCATTGACGCGAAGCTCGAGCGGCCCATCGTCACCGCCTTGCCCGCCGGTCACGAACATTTCGACCGTGACGACGCCACAATAGACGAGGGCGTCGGCAATCACCCGCGTGAGCCGGACTGCCTCGGCCGCTAATTCGGGCAGCAGGCGCGCGGGACCGCGGGTCGATTTGAGAATATGAGTCTCATGACTGTGTTCACAGACGTCATAGGCGGCGAATTCGCCGCTTGGCCCGCGCGCGGCGACCACCGAGATCTCCTTGGAGAAGGGCACGACGGCCTCGAGGATCGCGGGCATGCCGCCGAGCGTGCGAAACGTCACCGCGAGATCGGCGCCTTCGCGAACCAAAACTTGGCCCTTGCCGTCATAGCCGAACCGGCGCGTCTTGAGGATCGACGGGCGGCCGATCTGGGCAATGGCGCGGGCGAGCGCGCCAGCATCGTCCACCCGCATGTAAGGCGCCGCCTTGACTCCCGCCGCCGCCAAAAACTCCTTCTCGGCGAGGCGATCCTGGCAAACCGCCAGTATCTCGGGGCCTGGCCGCACAACGCAGGAATCGGCGAGAATTGCCGCGGTGCGGGACGGGATGTTCTCGAATTCATAAGTGATAAGCTCGACCGCGCCGGCAAACTCCGCCAAGGTCAGCTCGTCCTCGTAGGGAGCGATCGTCCGCGCGCTTGCCACGTCGAATGCCGGGCTCTCGGGGTCTTGCGCATAAACATGGGTCTTGAGCCCGAGTTTCGCCGCCGCGAGAGCGAGCATGCGCCCCAATTGGCCGCCGCCGAGAATCCCGATCGTCGCACCGGGGACAAGTTCGAACGACACGGCTCACTCCTCCCGCGAGGGCCGTTCGGCCACCGCCTCGGTTTGCGCGGCGCGCCAAGCGGAAAGCCGCGCTTCGATCGCCGGATCGGCCAAGGCGAGGATCGCGGCGGCGAGAAGCGCCGCGTTGATCGCGCCGGGCTTGCCGATCGCCATGGTGCCGACCGGGACGCCCGCCGGCATCTGCACGATCGAGAATAACGAATCCTGCCCGCCAAGCGCAGTGGTCTCGATGGGAACCCCGAGAACCGGAAGCGCGGTCAGCGCGGCGGTCATCCCCGGAAGGTGGGCGGCGCCGCCCGCCCCCGCGATGACGACCTTGAAGCCCGCCGCCTTGGCGCCTTTCGCGAAAGCGACGAGCCGCTCCGGCGTCCGGTGCGCCGAGACGATCCGGGCCGCAAAGCCGATCTTGAGCGCGTCGAGTAGGGCGGCGGCGTGGCGCATCGTCTCCCAATCCGATTCGCTGCCGAGGATAATGGCGACGGGCTTATCTTCAACGGACAAATGGCGGCCCAAACCTTCGATGCGGCGAGGTTTTGGGCATAAACGAAGGGCGCCCGGGGCGCAAGGTGCGCGGAATGCGGGGTTTTCCGGCGCCGGTCATCCTGCCGCTCGGGAAGCACGGTGCCGCAACCGGCATCTGGCGAGTGCGAGCCGCGAGACGCGGGGATCGGCGGTGATTAACGAAGGTCGATCGTCTCTTCGACGATATGGTTGAGCGGCGCGTTCTCGGCCGTGAGCGTCATCCGCAGCTTCAGTTCGGTTCCTTCGACCTTGCCTTCGCGAACGACGCGCTCGATCTCCCGTTGCGAGGTGATGCCGACCACCTTGAGGAATTTGCGCAGAGCGATGTTGAAGCGATCCTCGTCCATTGCGATCCTCCCAAACGAGTGCGGGGCGGGCTTTGTCCCGCATGATAGCCGATGCCACGGACGGGAACCATGGGCGCCGGGCGCCCATGCCGCTCGGCACGCTGATCGGAGGTCGTCAGCTGAGCATGATCCTGCCGTTGTTGAGCCATATTCAAGCGAAGGCTGCGATGAGAGGCCTACCAACGCAGAGAGCGATTGCCCGGTTCAAAATTTTGGTCGATTAGGCTCGAATATGCTTATATGC
>JBATYB010000438.1:0-3774 GCA_049673825.1 Methylocella sp.
TTACGCCGGCGTTGTTGGCCAAGGCCCATCTGTTTGGCAAGGTTCGAACGCGCCTTGGCGTAATCCGGCGCGACCATCGGATAATCGGGCGGGAGGCCCCATTTCTCGCGGTATTCGTCCGGTGACAAATTGTATTGAGTCCGCAGATGCCGCTTCAACGACTTGAATTTTCGCCCATCTTCTAGGCACACGAGAAACTCTTTTGTGATCGATTTCTTAGCTGACACTGCTGGCTTTGGCGTTTCGGCCGCCGCGGCCATCGTGCCCGAGGTGACACGCAGCAATGCCGAATGCACGTCGCTGATCAAGGACGGTAGATCGCTCGCCGGCACGGAATTGTTGCTGACGTACGCGGAAACGATGTCCGCGGCTAGCTCGATGAAACTGTTAGAACTTGAGGTTTCGCTCATGGCGCTCGATATCCCCGGGGAGAAGGTGTGCCGGTAGTCTACGGGTTAAATGGCGATGACCTAATTCTATACCCGTGGCGGCAAGACCGGCCAGACAATAGCTCTTTTAAGCGATTTTGCGAATCAACTTTCAAGAACTTCCGACCCTTCTAAGGGCAACGCCTGGTTTCCGCAAGTAGCAATGCATGCACTTTATTGCATTGAAGCAAAAAAAGCGTTGAAAGATGCGGGCCGCGCGCGAATAACGCAACGGCAAAGGCCTCCGGCCTTGCTTGACCCATGCGGTGCGCGGCACGCCGCCCTCAAGGAAGGATGATGGATGCGCAAGCTTAAATGGTCCGGTCCCCGCCCCGCCGCGCCGCCAGCTGTCGAAAAGCGCCGCACGGAAACGACCCTGCATGGGGTTACGCTGAGCGACGATTATGGGTGGCTGAAGGCCGCGAACTGGCAAGAGGTTCTGCGCACCCCCGCCGCCTTGCCCGGCGATATTCGTGCCTTGATCGAGGCCGAGAACAGCTATGCGGGGGCCATGCTCGCGCCGCTCGCCGAGTTGCGCGCCGCGCTCGTCAAGGAAATGCGCGGGCGGATCAAGGAAGACGATTCCGAGGTTCCCCGCCAAGACGGTCCGTGGCTTTATTATGCCCGCCACGACAAGGGCGGCCAGCACCCGGTCTTTTGCCGCGTCAAGCGTGCCGGCGGACCCGAGGAAGTTCTTCTCGACGGCGACGCGCAAGGGCGCGGCAAGAGCTTTTTTGAAGTGGGTGCTGCCTGCCAGTCCCCGGATCACGCCAAGCTCGCCTGGAGCGCCGACGAGACGGGTTCGGAACTTTATGCGATTCGGATCCGCGCCTTGAGCCCCGGCCAACCGAGCGAGAAGAGCCGCCCAAGGGACAGCGCGGAGGTAATCGCCGATACGGGCGGCGACCTTGTATGGATGACGGATTCGCTTGGCTTTTATTATGTGCGGACAGATGAAAATCACCGCCCGGCCGAACTTTTTCGGCATCGGATCGGCAACGATCCCTCGGCCGACGTCCGCGTCTTCGATGAGCACGATCCTGGCTTGTTCATTCATATCAGGCGCAGCCAATCGGCGCGCTTCGCAATCATACGCGTCGACGATCACGATTCTTCCGAATGCCATCTGCTCGATCTTGCCGACGGCAACGCAACACCCCGCCTCGTCGAGCCGCGCGCGCCGGGCCTGCGCTATGACGTCGAGCATCGCGGCGGCCGGCTTTTTATCCGGACCAACGCCGATGGAGCCGAGGATTTCAAGATCATGAGCGCGCCTTTGGCGAGCCCCGGACGACCGTTCTGGATCGACGAGGTCCCGCACCGGCGGGGGCGCATGATCATCAAAGTGGCGGTTTATCCGGATTACCTCGTGCGCATCGAGCGCGAGGAAGGCCTGCCGCGAATCATGACCCGGCATTTCGCGAGCGGCGAGGAACATGCGATCGCTTTTCACGAAGAGGCCTATTCGCTCGGCCTCGAGGAGCGTCTCGAATATCAGACGCAAACGCTCAGATTCACCTATTCGTCGATGACGACGCCCTGGGAAACCTACGACTACAATCTCGCCACCCGCGAACGGGTCCTGCGCAAGCGTCAGATCGTTCCCTCGGGTCACGATTCCTCGCAATATGTGACGCGGCGGCTGTTCGCGGCCGCCGCGAACGGCGAGCACGTTCCCATCTCGATCCTTTATCGCGCCGGCACGCGGCTCGATGGATCCGCCCCTTTGCTGCTTTACGGCTACGGCGCTTATGGCTCGCACGTGCCTGCTTCGTTTTCCACCAATCGCCTCAGCCTCGCCGATCGCGGCTTCATCTATGCGATCGCCCATGTTCGCGGCGGCACCGATAAGGGCTGGCACTGGTACACCGATGGGAAACTTGGCAAAAAGCCGAACACCTTCGGCGATTTCATCAGCGCGGCGAAACATCTCATTGCCATGGGCTATACCGGCGCCGGACGGATCGTGGCCCAGGGCGGCAGCGCGGGCGGGATGCTCGCCGGCGCCGCCGTCAATCTCGCGCCCGGATTATTCGCGGGCGTCATCGCGGACGTGCCTTTTGTCGATGTCTTGAATACGATGCTCGATGCGAGCCTGCCGCTAACGCCGCCCGAATGGCTCGAATGGGGCAATCCGATCACCGACCCGGCCGCCTTCGCGGTCATGCGCTCCTATTCCCCCTATGACAATGTCGAAGCCAAACCTTACCCGCCGATCCTCGCGCTGGGCGGCCTAACCGATCCGCGTGTCACCTATTGGGAGCCTCTGAAATGGGTTGCGAAGCTTCGCGCCATGACGACGGGCGGCGGTCCTATCCTCCTAAAGACCAACATGGGCGCGGGACATGGCGGCGCACCGGGACGATTCGATCATCTGGAAGAGGTGGCGCTGCAATACGCCTTCGCCCTGGCCTGCGTCGAAGGCGGGTTCGAGACCGGCACCTGAAACCGCCGGGGCTGACTTTAAACTTATGCATGAGCGTCCATGAAGGCCTTGAGCTCGGCCATGGATTGAAAGTGAAAAACCCCGCGTTCCGATCGCGCTTCGATCGACCCGTCGGCATACATTACGTAAGAGGTTCCTTCGGATTCGTAGCGTCCAACGATGGCGAGCCTCGCCTCGCCGGCAGCTGGAACTGCCGGCGGCGAAGGTTCGCGCGGATCAGCTGCCGGGAGGGCTTCGGATACAAATGGCGGCGCGGGATCGAGGCTTGCCGGTTCGATCGCTTCGGGCGAAGGCGTCGCGCTCTCGTTCCGCGCATCCGGCGCCGGGTCGGGCTCGATGAGATGGTCCTCGCTTAAGATCGCATCGCTCGAAGCCGCTTCGGCCGGCGAGGTCTCGCGCGGTCCGGTTTCCGTCTCGGGCTCGCCAGGCTCGATGTGCGTGTCCCGAGGCTGCGCCTCGATAGGCGGCTCTTTTGCTCTATCGTTATCGAAGAGTCCCGGTTCGCCGTCGACATTCCCTCCAGGTTCCGCGGGCGCCTCCATTACGGGAGCGGAAGCGGGCCGCGTTTTCGCGTCATCCTCGGACTCGGCCGCCACCCCCACGCCCGGCATGGCGAAGCCCGGTTCTGACGGCGGCTCCCTTGCGGGGGCGGAAACTCTCGGCGCAGGGCGCGAAACGAGGGGGAGTTTTGGCAAGGCAAAATCAGATTCGGGCGCTCCCCTCGCGGCGGGCGACACTGTCCCGCGAGACTTCAAGACGTTTCGTGCAGGTGTGAGATTGGGACGCGTTGGACGCGGCGGCCAGGTTCGCATGCTGGCGGCGGGCGGCATGGCCGCCGGAGGCGGCCCCACATCGGACGCCGTCGAAGCCTCGGGGTTGAACGCAAGCCCCGGTTCCTGG
>JBATYB010000439.1:0-5250 GCA_049673825.1 Methylocella sp.
GTACCAATCCAAAAGCTTTCATTTTCTTCGATCGAAATTCGAGCTTTCGCATCAAGAACGTTGACTTGCCTCACCCCTTCGTTGTGATGCCTTTTGCCGACCTCAAAGTCGTTGAAATCATGCGCGGGGGTGATCTTCACCGCGCCAGTGCCTTTTTCGGGGTCGGAATAGTCGTCGGCGATGATCGGGATCGGCCGCCCAACCAGCGGCAGCCGCACCTTTTTGCCCTGGAGATGCTTATAGCGTTCGTCATCGGGATGCACGGCCACGGCTGTATCGCCGAGCATGGTTTCTGGCCGCGTCGTCGCAACAGTGATGAACTCGCCGGTCTCCTTCTCAGCGTCATCGACGACCGGATATTTGAAATGCCAAAGATGGCCCTTGGTCTCGACCTGCTTGACTTCGAGGTCGGAGATCGCGGTCTGGAGCTGCGGGTCCCAATTGACGAGGCGCTTGTCCTTGTAGATCAGGCCTTCCTTATAAAGCTCGACGAAAACCTTGACGACGGCGCGGGAAAGCCCGTCGTCCAAGGTAAAGCGCTCCCGCGACCAATCGCAGGAGGCGCCGAGCCGCTGCAATTGCTCGATGATCGCCCCGCCGGATTGCTCCTTCCATCGCCATACGCGCTCCAGAAATTTCTCACGCCCCAAGGCGTGCCGGCCGGCCTCCTGCGCCTCCAACAATTGCCGCTCGACGACCATTTGGGTGGCGATGCCGGCGTGATCCGTGCCGGGCTGCCAAAGCACGTCCTTGCCGCGCATCCGCTCGAAGCGGCAGAGAATGTCCTGCAAGGTCGTGTTGAGCGCGTGGCCCATATGCAGGGAGCCGGTGACGTTCGGCGGCGGAATGACGATCGTGAAAGGCGCCGCCCCTGCTCGCTCCGGGCGCCCTGCCCGGAAAGCGCCCGCCTCTTGCCAAGCCGAAGCGATTCGGCCTTCGACCGCCTTGGGATCGAAAGTCTTTTCCATCATCTGATCGTCGTTCAGCGCGCCGCTCGCGCGCCCGTGGCGGACCAGCCGCGTCAAATGTCAGCGATGGCAAACAAGCGGGCAAAAAGCAAGAGTGCGTGGGCAGCCTGGGACGAGCGCCGCGGCAAACCTCCGTAACGCAAGGCAAACACGACCGCGCCTCGTTTATTCGCCGCGCGCGACGCGCTCGATTTCGGCGGCGACAAGGCGCTCCACGATGCCCGGCAGATTGTCGTCGAGCCAAGTCTTGAGCATGGGACGCAGCATTTCCCGGGTAAGACCAATCACGGCGTCGCGGTGCTGGACAAACCGGCTGGCGAGAAGCGCGGTGAAGGCGGCGCCTACCGAACCGCCGGCGGCGGTTGAAACGAAAGTGCGTCCGGCGCCCGCGCGCGAACCCGACTCGAAGGCTTCGCCGTTAGGGTCCGGCCGCGGAGCCTCCCCGCGTGACCCGCTCTCGCTCGCAAGCAGCGCCTGGTCGCCGGCGATGATTCGCCTGATCGATGCGAGGATTTCCTCCATCGACGGTTCATGCGGGCTCGACTGAGGCATCGGATCGTCTTTCAATAGGGGGTTGGTTGCGCTCATGATCTCCAAATACCTTCAAAAGGAAGATACGCCGATCCTTGAGAGATCGCGCATCGGGAACAGGCTCGGCCATCAAGCCGCTAGATTTTGGCCCGCCGAGGCGGAAATGCCGAACTTTGCGAAAACCAGCCTCTTGGGGCGTGATCTGGTTCCATCGAAAGCGCTCCGCCACGCTCATGATCGCTAAACTCGCGAAGGGACTCTATCCTTTTGCCTTCTCATATTTTCACTGAACGTGCCGCTTCGGCGGCAGACTAAGAGACTGAGAGCATGATTCGCTCCAACTTGAATCGATCAAAGTCTAGCTTAACTTCGCTGGTTAGGCGAGATAGCGCGGGTATCACACAACTTTAACTCACCATCGGCGCCCGGGCCCGGCCCGGCGAAACCGTCCGGTGTTCATAAGGGCGAGCACAGCTTGGCGGATTCGCCTTGACCCAAGCTGGCGGCCAATCGAGCGGCCGGTTACCGTCCGTCCGGCGTGCGAAGGCCGATCCATTTGTCCTTGACCTGATCGAAATGGACCGTCGGATCGTATTGCGTAACGTTTAGGTTAAGGTTTGCCGCGGAAAGACGGCCGATCGCGGCCATCACCGCATAGGAGGCAACGACCCGGTCGCGCTGGGCGGTGACGAGGGCCACTCGCGCATTCAGCAGCTGCTGCTGCTGGAAAAGAATATCGAAAGTCGTGCGTTGACCGACTTCCGCTTCTTGCCGGATGCTGTCGAGCGCGATTTCGTTGGACTTGACCGAAGCATTGGACGACTGAATGACGGCGCGCGCGCTATCCAGCTGGCCCCAGGACGAGACCACCGCCGCGCGGACCAAATCACGCTGGAGGTCGGCTTGCAGCCTGGCCTGACCGAGCGTTTCCTTGGCTTGCCGGGTGCGGGCGTAGACTTCGCCGCCTTGGTAGATCGGTATAGTGAGCTGACCGACGATCGAGCCAGTGAAGAAACGCAGTCCGGGAACTCCCAGATCGTTGTAATTGTTTTGGACGCTGCCGACGAGGTTGAGCGTCGGATACAGTTCACCTTCGACCAGCTTGACCTGCAGGGCGGCAGCATCCACCGCATGCAACGCCGCCTGAATTTCTGGATGCTCGGCAAGTGCAAGATGGACGGCAATGCCAAGCGTATGCGGCAGAAGACTCTCGATCGTGCGCGCGGGTTCGAGTCTTGTCGGCTCCACGCCGATCACCTGGCGGTAATTGGCGATGCTGGTCTCGAGATTGGCTTGCGCCGTGAAGTAATCGGAACGCGCGGTAGCAAGACTCGATTCGGCCTGGGCGACGTCCGTCCGCGTCACCTCGCCGACCGTAAAACGATCAACTGTCTGACGCAGTTGCTCTTGAAGGACGATGATGTTGTTTTTGCGAAGATCGAGGATGGCGGTGTCGCGCAGGACGTCCATATACGCGGTCGCGCCGTTTAGGAGAGTATTCTCCTCGGTGTTGCGCATGGCCTCGCGCGCCCCGAAGATATTGGACTCAGCCTGGCGCACGCCGTTCACCGTGCGGTTGCCGTTGAAGAGATTTTGGGTGACGGTGAGTCCGTAAGTCCAACTGGCGGTGTTGGCTCTCAGCGGTGTCAGCTTGCCGCCGGAGGTCATTGCGCTCGCGGAGGAGCCGCCGCTCGCGGATGTCTCATCGAGACGATTATAGCCATATTGCGCGGTTGCGTTGGCCGTCGGCCGCCACCTAGACGTTGCCTGGGGAAGATTTTCATCGGTGGCCCGGACCCCGGCGCGCTGCTGGTTCATGTCGGGGTTGCCGGCGTAGGCGCGCGCCAAGGCGCCCGACATTGTTTCCGCCCGGCCGGGCGAAGCACTGGGCGGCAACGCCATGACGATCAAGGCGCCCGCGATCCTCGCCAGAACCTGCCACACGTTGAAATGGGAACGAATTAACACGGCACAGCGCATCGAACGCAACCAAACCCTAATTTACAGACTTGCCGCACCGGCTTTGCGCAAGCGGCGCATGGGCCACCTCGCGCCCCTCCGGACGCTGCTTTCGAAGCGGCCTGCCGCCGGGAGCTTACTCGCTTAAGACGGCCGGCGGACCTGCCGGCCCGTCCCTCGCAACGAAAATTCTAAATCCGTCGCAAAAATGTGACACCTCACGCAAACCCTTCCATTTGCGCGGGATCAGATGCAACGGCGTTCCGCTATCTCAAAAAAATGTGAATTGCGCGTCCTGCCGGAACGCTTCGAGGACCGGGGCAGAGGCGTCAAACAAGACGCGATATCCCTTCCCGCCGTCGATCTTCTCGTAGCGCACGGCTTTGCCCGCGCGCCCGGTGGGATCGCCGGGAAGGGGCTTGATCGCGACCAGACGGCCGCCGTCCTTCAGTTGCGCAAAAAGCGCCTCGAGATTGGCCTCGACCGCGCCATTGATGAAAATCAGGTCGAATGGCGCTTCCTTGGGCGCGCCTTCCGCAAGCGGGGCCAGGATGGTTTGAACCTTCGCCAAGCCGAAGGCGTCGAGATTGGACCGCAACGCTTTATATAAGGGGCGCTCCGATTCGAGCGCCACGACACGCCCCGCGAGACCGGCGAGGAGCGCCGACGAATAGCCGGTTGCGGCCCCTACGTCGAGCACGGTGCCGGTCGAACCCACGCCGGCCCCTTGGATGAGGCGCGCGAGAACAAGCGGCGGCAAGAGCGTGCGCCGTTCTCCGCCAGGTCCGGCGGGCTTTAGTTGCAACCCAATATCGGAATAAGCGAGCTGCGCCAGCTCGCCTGGAAGGAAATGCTCGCGTGGGACTTCCAGCATACGCGCCAAGAGCCGTTGGTCGGTCACGTCGAAAGTCCGGATCTGGCAATCGACCATGGTGCGGCGGCGAAGCGCCGATTGAGACAAGCGATCCGCGCTGCCGGCGTCTCCGAGGCGGCTGTCCTGCATGATTTCTTGCCAAGGCCTTTATTCGGCGGGACCTCGCGCATTCGTGCCCCCGCAGGGTCGATTTATAGAATTCCCGGCTTCCTCTGTCCATTAAAACGCCGGACAATTCCGGAGGGCGACGAGCGCGCTTGCCGGGCGCGCGGGGTTTTGGCCTTGCGCCGGCCTTTCATTGCCCTCATACCGGCGTCGCGGTACAACCCCCCGTTTCCAGCGCGAGGAGTTGGTCCATGTCCGAATCTCCGGTTGAGCATTTCGAGCACGCCGAACACGCCGGACATGCTTCTCTTTTGGGCGATCCATTTCTCACCCAAGTATCAATCACGATTGCGATTCTTGCCGTCATTGCCGCGACCGTCGGCAGCCTCGAGACGCTCGAAACCGCGGATGCCATAGGCGACAAGAACGCCGCGGTGCTGTTGCAGAATAAAGCAACCGACACGTGGAATTTTTATCAGGCAAAAAGCATCAAGAAGAATCTTTACGCCATTGCCGCGGCAAACCCCGGGCCTGCGGCCGGCGACTTCAAAAAACAGGCGGAGAGGGACGGCGCGGACGAACGGGAGCTATTCGCCAAGGGTCAGACGCTTGAACATCAAAGCGAGGAAAAGCTGATTGATAGCGACCGTCACGAGAACCGCCATCATATTTTGACGGTTGCCGTAACGCTTCTTCATGTGGCGATAGCGATCGCGACCATCGCAATCATCGTGCGGGGCCAGCGCTGGCCGTGGTATGCCGCTCTCGCCCTCGGCGCGATGGGAACGGTGGGCGCGGCCTACGCCTACATTG
>JBATYB010000440.1:0-3870 GCA_049673825.1 Methylocella sp.
CGGGGAATCGACACAAAAGTCGGCCGCGAAGCGGCGATCAAATTCCTCCGCCCGGAACTCGCGAGTGACCCAAGCTGGGTGGATCGCTTCCTCGCCGAGGCGAAGAGTTTGGGGCGTCTCAATCATCCCAACATCGCGACGCTCTATGCCCTGCCGCAAGAGGACGATCAAGTTTGCATGATCATGGAGCTCGTCCGGGGCCGCACTGTCGAGCAAATCATTGAGGACCGGCACGGCCCGCTTGGGACAAGGGAGAGTCTTGCCATTCTCGCCCAGGTCGCCGACGGACTATCCTATGCCCACGAGGAGGGCGTGATTCATCGCGACATCAAGCCTTCGAATTTGATGGTCACCGAGTCCGGCCGCGTCAAGATCATGGATTTCGGGATCGCGCGGGTGCGCGGGAGCGACCGCATGACCCGCGTGGGCAGCGCGGTCGGCACCGCGCTCTATATGTCGCCCGAACAATTCGAAGGGTCGGAGGGCGACGAGCGCAGCGATATCTATTCGCTTGCAATCGTGCTCTACGAGCTTTTGGCCGGCGCGCCTCCGTTCAAGGGGACGAACGAGTTTGAGCTGTTCAGGGCGCACCGTGGCACGCAGCCGCCGCCGCTCATTCCACGGATCGCGGGCGTCGAGCCGCCGCTCGAATCCGCCATCATGACCGCTTTGTCCAAGCGGCCCGAGCAACGCTTTCCTTCGATGCGGTCCTTCAGCGACGCGACCGGCGCCACCGCATTGCGCGGCGACGCGAGCGGGATCATCAAGGTTCAGGCCCGCCTCGCTCAAGGGCAGGCGGCCGCGCATGAACCGCCGAAGCGCGCGCCCTTGCCCACTGTCGTGTCCGCCTTGATGCGAAGCCGGGCGGCGGCGATCGGACGCCGGTTCAGAGGGCTTCATCCCGTCGTTCAAGGCGTTTCGGTTGGGGTATTGGCGATGGCGATCGTCGCCGCGATTCTGCTTCGTCCGGAACCTGGCCCGATAACCAGCGATTCCAAGCCCGGCCCATCGCAGTCCCTAAATCATCTCCCAGATAGCCAAGAGAGGGCAGCGACGTCCCCGCCTATGGACAATGGTCCCATCGGTCAGCAATCACGGACGGCGCCGACGGCGGCCACGCCGGACAAGGGGCCGCCGGCACCACCTCGTAACGGCACGTTGCCGTCAGACATCCCTAATCGGATCCAAGAGAAGCAAAGCAAAGCGGTCGAGCAAAATCGTCCGCCACAAACGGGAGCGTCCAATAATCAAGAAGGGAACAAACCGGCATTGGATGCGGCCAACGATCCAGCCCGCGCCTACGACGAGGGGCTTAAATATCTACATGGCGACTCCGGCTTTCCTCATGACCCCGCAAGGGCGAATGAGCTTATCTATCGCGCGGCGGACGGAGGCTACGCTCCGGCCATGACGAAGCTCGGAGAGATGTATTACGTAGGCGCGGGAATCGGCAAGGATGCGTACCGCGCCCGCAAATGGTTCGAGCACGCCGCGGCTGCCGGGAACGGCGAAGCGATGTATAATCTCGGCGAGATGTCCCGGTATAATGAGGCGGGATTGCGCAAACGGGACGCCAGGTACTGGTGCCAACGCGCCTGGGATGCGCACTATGATCTCGGCAAGCAATGCCTTGAAGACATCGGCGAGAGAGTCGGCGATTGAACAGGGCGCTTCCTTAGCCCGTTAGGACGGATTGGCCGAAAGGCCGTTCCGCCGCAGGGTTTTTAGAGGGGCGCGATGGGCGCGTGGCCGCCACCGCCGCCGCCGCCGCCATGGTGTCCGGCGCCGTGATGGCGATGCCCGCCGCCGTGAGGGCGATGGCCATACCGATAAGAATAATGCCGCCGGTGATAGCCGCCGTAGTGCCGGTGATAGCCGCCATAGTGCCGGTGATAGCGGCCGTAGTGCCGGTGATAGCGGCGGTAGTGACGATAATGGCCGCCGCCACCTAAATTGAGGTTGAGGGAAGGTAATAAATTGAAGGATTGCGCCGGGGTTGGCAGGGCATCGAAAAAGGCGACGGCGGTAAGCAGGGACAAGCCGAACAAGAGCGATTTGCGCGAAACTGCGGGGCGTTTTGCCTCTCCGTTCATGCCAGGGCTTCCGTCGCGCGCCGCCATTCAACTTCTCCGCCAAATTCGGCCTAAATCTCTCGACAATATCCCATGCCGCCGCTTGCTTTGCAATATCTTCTGACTCGAAGCGCCGGCACCCGCGGATTTGGCGGGATGCGGTCGAGCTAATTATACTCGTCCGGCGAAGGCGGGACCGGCAAAACCGGCACGCCCTCCTCGATCAAGGCGCGCGCGTCGCCGATACTCGCCTGTCCGTGGATCGGGCGCTCCGGGACGAGGCCATCGTGAATCTTGCGCGCTTCCTCGGCGAAGCGGGAGCCGACATCGTCCGCCTCGGCAAAAATGCGTCGACGAAATGCGTCGATCGTTGCCCGTGATTTCAGGTCATGCCAATCGAGAAGCGCGACCTTGGTTTGCGAGTGGGCTCGCGCCGGAGGTTTGGCGCTCTCCGCCTCGCCCCGGCTCGCGATCGCCGGCGCCATGATGGCTTTTGTCACCTCCGTCGCCTGGCAAAGCGGGCAAAGGACGAGGCCGGATTTGACCTGCGTGTCGAAAGTCTCGCTGCTCTGGAACCAGCTCTGAAATTCATGGCCGCGCGCGCAAAGCAAGGCGAATTTGATCATTGCACTCCGCCGTCCAGAAACTCATCGAGCTTGCCATCGCGGTCAAGCTCGTGCAGCTCGTCGCAGTCGCCGATATGAATATCGTCGAAAAAGATTTGCGGAACGCTCACGCGGCCATGCGCCCTTGCCGTCATGTCAGTGCGCGTCCGCGGGTCGCCATCCACCGCGATCTCGGCGAAAGCGAGGTTCTTCCTGCGAAACAAATCCTTGGCCCGGCGGCAACAGGGGCAGGCCGCCGTGGTATAGACAGTGATTTGCGGCATCGCGTCACCCTTTCACGAAATCACTATATGGGAGGCACGGCCGAAGCCACAACCGGCGTCATGCCTGGCGGAAAGGGCGCGGCAAGCGCCGCGTCAGCCTTGCGCTGCTTCCCGGATAGCTCGGGAATTTCCGCTTCCCGGACGTCGACAACGGGAAAACCGGACATATATCTGGTGCGCCGCGCAACGCCGCTGCGCCGATCGCGCGGCGGAGACGGAGCGGCGAGCGGAGACGAGAGGAGCTAGGAAACGAGATGAGTGCCGACACCGGAAACCCCTATCACTCGTGCGCGACGCACCAATCCGGCGGAGCGCAGTGGCGTGGATGCGCGCCTGGGGAGCCTTGGAAGCTCGTGGAAATTCTCGCGATGGTTTTGGGCTTTATCGTGTTTTGGCCGATCGGCCTCGCCGTCCTCGGCTGGAAATTTTGGCAAAGGAAATCCGGGTACCCTGGCGACATAGTTTCTTTCGGGCGGGAAAAATGGGGCAACCGGGCGAGCTGGGCCTCCGGCCGCTGGGGCTTTGGGCCGAATAATTGGCAAGGCTTTGCCTCGGGCTCGACCGGAAATCGCGCTTTCGACGAGTGGCGCGCCACCGAGCTCGCGCGGCTCGAGGAAGAGCACCAACGGCTCGCCGCCGCCGAGCGCGAATTCGCTGACTATATGGAAAATCTCCGCCACGCCAAGGATCGCGAGGAATTCGAGCGCTTCATGAACCAGCGGCGCGACAGGCAAGGAAGCTCGGCTTAACCTCAGGACGCCGCTTATTTGCGGGTCTTGCGAACGCCTTTGTTGAATATGGTCTTGCGCGTGACCCTCCTTTTCCGCGCCGGCGTGGCGCACGCGGTTGCCGCCGGCGCTGGCATTGACGGCGTGCGTCCTGGCCGCCACCCTGGCGCCTGAACCGGCT
>JBATYB010000441.1:0-1651 GCA_049673825.1 Methylocella sp.
GGCGATTTCCTGCTTGTCCGCTACGAACCTGGAAACGACCAGGATGCCCCTGTCCTGCGCTGGCTCGATGCTGACCATTTGAGCGTCGATCTCGGCGAAGTAACTTGGCTCACCCCCCAAATCGCCCACCTCGGCCACGTGAAGATCACCTATACCTATAGCGGCGCCGAGCCGAGCCTCGAATAGATCATGCCCGAACGCAGCCTCTTAGCACGCGTCTTGCGCGCCTTCGGGCGCCTGCTCCGGCGCCTCACGATCGGGCTTGGCGCGCTGATTCTCGTCTTCTATTATTCCGGCGATTGGATCCTTGCCGTCTGGCCCTATCCGGCCTGCTCGGAATGGCCAATATCTAGCCTTTCCAATGGACGCGGCGATGTCGCCGAAATCGCCGCGCATGGTTGCGTTCTCGGCCTTTTCAATCGTCAATATCGCATCCGTGTGCACCCCGCCGACCGCTCGCCCGCAAAAGTCGTCGTTCGCTTCGATCCGAAGGGCAGACCCGCCCTGCGCTGGCTCGACGTAGACCATTTGCAAGTCGATCTCGGCAACGTCCGCTCTCTGACCCCGCAGGTCGCGCAAGCAGGGCCGGTCCACATCACCTTCATTTATCGCGGCGCCAGTCCCTCCCTCGATTGAAGAACCGCAATCCGCCAGGGCCTGCCCCACTTCCACCTTCACCGGATAGACATGGTTTTGAAGGAGGAGCTTTGAAAAATTAACCGCGGTGGGCCGCAAACATCCTTCTTCGCCGCAACACAGGCAATACTTTTTGTAAACCTTACTAGAACTTTGCGATTTACATGAGACTTGCGAAATGAGAGTCGTTCCGGAGCTAACCTCGCCAGCCTCCCAAAGGAGCCTGTCATGCGGGCCATCCTAGGTGCTTGCGCTTTGTGTTGCGGCATTTTCTCGATGCCGGAAGCCGATGCATCCGTGCTGATCAATATCGATCTCAGCTCGCAGACCATGCATGTGAGCTCGGACATGGGCAGCTATGACTGGCGGGTTTCCACGGCACGTTCAGGCTACCGGACGCCGCGCGGGACTTACCGGCCTTATCAGTTGCAGCGCACCCATTTCTCGCACAAATATCATATGTCGCCGATGCCCTATTCCATCTTTTTCGCCGGCGGCTATGCGATCCATGGCACTTATGAGACGGCATCGCTCGGCCGTCCCGTCTCGCACGGCTGCATTCGGCTCGCGCCGGGCAATGCCGCGCGCCTTTTCCACATGGTGCAAGTCGAGGGCGCGAAGATCACGATCTCCGGGGCGCCGCCACGGATGAGCTATTATGCCAGGCTCCATAGGCGGTGGCGTGGCGCCGGCACGGCCTACGCCTTGTGGCGCCGGAGACCTCACCACGCGCTCGCCTATGCACCGGCGAGGCGTGCGCCAGCGTCGGTCCGGGCCTGGCAGATCAATCCCGTTGTCAGATCATTGTCGCAATGGCCAACGTGGCCGTGAGCCTCCCGGTCCAGCGGCATCCGTTTCCATCAAAGCGGATCCGTGGCTAAGGCAAAAAGCCGGCGGCGCCGGCGTTCCCGCCTGGCGCGAACTGCGCCGTGAAGGGGCGCACAACCGGCGCCTGTTTTGTGATTGTGTAAGATCGGATTGCGTCGCGCTGCCGCCAGACGAGATCCAGCCCTTC
>JBATYB010000442.1:0-1544 GCA_049673825.1 Methylocella sp.
CCACGAACCCGTCATTGGAAATTTCGTCGCGGCGAAACAAAACGTCGCCCGCGCGCAGAACACGTGTTTCGGCCGAAAAAGCGATCAACCGCAGCGCTTCCGGTTCGATCGCGGCAAACGCCGGAATGCGCGCGAGCTTGCCGACGTCGTCTTCCAATCCCATGCCGGCGTTCCCTGGCCGCAAGCCGTTCAAGGGATCAGCTTATAGCCGCCCGCCGCGGTGATGAGAAGCTGCGCTTTCGCCGGATCGCGTTCGATCTTCTGGCGAAGCCTGTAAATATGTGTTTCGAGCGTGTGGGTCGTGACATTCGCATTGTAGCCCCAGACTTCGCGCAACAACACTTCCCGGGAGATGACCGCCTGTCCGGCGCGATAAAGGAACCGCAGTATGGCGGTTTCCTTTTCCGTCAGCCGAAGCTTATTGCCTTTTTCGCCGATCAGATGTTTGGCGCCCGGCTGGAACGTATAAGGGCCGATCCGGAACAGCGCCTCTTCGCTCGACTCATGCTCGCGCAAATGCGCGCGGATCCGCGCGAGCAGCTCGGCGAAGCGAAACGGCTTGGTCACATAATCGTTGGCCCCGGCATCGAATCCCTCGACCGTGTCGGTTTCCGAATCATGCCCGGTCAGCATGATGACCGGGTTATTGAATCCTTCCTGGCGCAATTGCCTGACCGCCGCGCGTCCATCCATATCCGGCAAACCGACGTCCATGATGATGAGGTCCGGCGTCTGTTCGCGCGCCGTGTCGAGAGCGCCCCGCGCCGTATCCGTCTGAACGGCCACGAATTCTTCGTGCAAGGCAAGCTGCTCGGCCAGGGCCGCGCGCAAAATGGCGTCGTCGTCGGCGATCAGGATCTTAAGAGCCGTGGTCATGAACCTGTCCTTGATGAAGCGGGCTTTTTTCCGTTCAATAACTTGCACGAATTGAAACTGGTTCCTCCACGCGCGGCATGGTCTCTCCCTAACCCCGTATCCGCGGTTCTGCCCTGCACTCCTTTGCTTTCCAGCGCCGCACGCCCAAGAACGCGCACTCTGCGTGAAAGCCGGAGCATTTCCACCGGGTCATGCTCGTCGGGCGGTAGGAAAACGCGCTAAACTTGAACGGTTCGATCGGACCGGCGAATCGATTTCGTTCGAGCGGAAGCATAGACTTGCATGAAATATGTTGCAAAAAAGCCAGCGAAATCTTTTGCGCGCGGGCGTGCGGAGGTCAAGCGTGGGCTGAGCCGCCTGGTGGCAACACGCTTGCCGCGCCAGGCTCAAGCGCGAGAAATTCCTCTTGGCAGGTTTCACGCCGGGCCTGTCGTGGTTCGCTGTGCAATTGGGCGCGGGGGGATCAGACAAGACAAGCGGGAGGGCGATCGCGCGACGCCCGGCGGAGCCTTACGCCTTCTTGGCAGCTTTTTCCGGCCCGACAGGGTTTTGCGCAAAGCTTGGGTTTCGCCGATGCGCCCGGCCGGGCCAAGCGACGGCTGGTGCGACGATCCTGAAAGCGCGCTCTACAACCGGCGCGTGGTAGCGCCTTGCCGCGCGAGCCACGA
>JBATYB010000443.1:0-5350 GCA_049673825.1 Methylocella sp.
CAGGGATTGCGCGCATCGTGCTCGGCGCCGGCTTGGCGCTGGCGCTCGGGTTCGCCGCGTTGATTCTCGTCTACCGGTTCCTGCCGCCTGTTTCGACGCTGATGCTTGCGCGTTGGCTCGAAGGCGAGACGGTCGAGCGTCACTATGTTCCGCTCGAACGCATTTCCGGCTTTCTCCGCGCCGCCGTCATCGTCTCGGAGGATAGGCGCTTTTGCGAGCATAACGGCGTGGATTGGGGCGCGTTGCGCTGGGTCATCGACCACCCGGGCGCAAACGGCCCCAAGCGGGGCGCTTCGACGATCCCCATGCAGACCGCGAAGAACTTGTTTCTATGGCCGTCGCGATCCTACGTCCGCAAGGCAATCGAAATTCCCTTGGCGCTCCTGATCGACCTGGAATGGCCCAAGCGGCGCATTTTGGAGGTCTATCTCAACCTGGCCGAATGGGGGAAAGGAATATTTGGGGCCGAGGCGGCGGCACGGCATTATTTCCACAAGAGCGCGGCTAGGCTCAACGCCAGGGAGGCCGCGTTGCTCGCAACCTCGCTGCCCGATCCCCGGCACCGCAACCCCGCAAGGCCGTCCCGGCGCCAACTCTGGCTAGCTGCCCGCGTTATGGCGCATGCGCGAAAGGCTGGTCCGCTCGTCGAATGCGTCGAATAATAGGATGGTCAAGCAGAGGATTTCCTTGTAAGAGGCATGTACATCCGCAAGCGCGCGCAGTTCCGCCGGCGCGAACCGATGTTGAGACAGCGACATGGCCGTTCCGAAACGCAAAACTTCCCGGATGAAGCGCGGATTCCGGCGTTCCGCCGACGCGCTCAAGGCGCCTGCCTATGTGGAAGACAAGGACTCCGGCGAGTTGCGGCGTCCGCATCATGTCGATCTCAAGTCCGGCATGTACCGCGGCCGCCAGGTTTTCACGCAAAAGGCCAAGGAAGAATGAAACGCAAGATCCGTGGATCGCGAGGTTCCTGCGCTAGCAATTGGCGGGGCTAGAAAAGCTGGCTGAAAATCACGCCAAGGCCACTGATCGAGATGCCCCATACCGGGGTGCGCAGGGAGGGAGGCTGGCCCTTCCCGTTCTGCTGGCCGTCGGCTTCCTCACGCTCATCGCCCTCAGCCTCGCCTCGATCTGGCTGCACGGGCGCGCGGAACAGGATGCGGAGCGCGCGATCGCCGCGCACGCGCTCGAAGCCAAGCTTGTGAGCTTGCTGCTCAATCTTCGGCGGGCCGAGAGCAGCCAGCGCGGCTACCTATTATCGGGCGACCCCCGGTTCCTGGTGACCCTTCGACCGGCGTTGGACGCCGTGCCGCCGGCGCTCGCCGAGATCGAAGCCGCCCTCGCGAACAACCCGGCGCAGCGGGAGGCGTTCACCCCGCTGAAGCGGCAGGTCATCGAGGAGTTGGACAAGCTGCATGAGACAATCCGGCGCTACGACACGGGCGATCCAGCAGGGGCGATCGCGCTGTTCAAGACCGGGGCCGGCAGTCAGTACATGGAAAACATCACGGCGATCGTCGAGCGCATCCAGAACGAGGGGGAGCGCCAGCTCGCGCGGGAGTCGGCGCAATTGCAGCAGACGACGCGCATAGTTTTGGCCGCCGAGCTTTCCGGCGTGGCCTTGATCGTGGCCGTGGCGCTCATGTCGTTATTTCTCTCCCGCCGCTTGATTCGCGACATGCGGACGGCCCACCAGGAGCTCCGGGACAACAATGCCGCGCTCGAGTCCACGGTCGCGGAGCGCACGCGGTATCTCCTCGATGCCAGCAACGAAATCCAGAGCTTCGCCTCGATCGTCAGCCACGACTTGCGTTCGCCGCTGGTCAATATCATGGGGTTCACGAGCGAGCTCGAGACCTTTCGCAAGAACATGTTCGAGCGGCTCGCCGCCTTGCGGGCACAAGCGGCTGGCCCGGATGCGGACAACGACGATGCCGCGCTCGGCGGCGAGTTCGACGAGGCGGTCGAATTCATCAAAGGCTCGATCGCCAAGATGGATCGCCTGATCAACGCGATCTTGGTTATTTCTCGCGAAGGCGGCCGGAACCTGCGGGCGGAGCCGGTCGATATGACCGCGCTGGTCCGCGCAGTCGCGGACGGGTACATGCACAAAACTTTAGAGATAGGCGCGGAGATTATCGTCGAGCCGCTGCCGGACATGACAATTGACCGCCTTGCAATTGAGCAGGTCTTTTCCAACCTGCTTGACAATGCGGTAAAATACATGCGCACTGACGTTCCGGGCCGCATTCACATCAAGGGCCGCGAGATGCCGTTCGGCGTCGTCTACGAGGTCAGGGACAACGGGCGAGGAATTGATCCGAAAGACGCGGAGCGCGTGTTCGAGCTGTTCCGCCGCTCGGGGACGCGCGACCGGACGGGCGAGGGCATCGGCCTGGCCCATGTCCGCGCACTCGTGCGCCGCCTCGGAGGATCGATCCGATTGGAGTCGGAGCCGGGGCAGGGCTGCACCTTCACCGTGACCCTCCCGAAGCGATGGATCGATACGAGCACGGACTGGAAACGGCAGTGAACACCGTCACCATCATTCTGATCGAGGACGACGACGGCCACGCCCGGCTGGTCGAGAAGAATCTGCGCCGCGCGGGCGTCAGCAATCCGATCACCCGCTGTGCCGACGGCGAAAGTGCGGTTCAATGCCTGTTCGGCGGCGGTTGCGCCGGCCACCTGCTCGTCCTGCTCGATCTCAATCTTCCAGACATGAGCGGTATCGATCTCCTCCAGCGCCTCAAGGCGGACTCGAAACTGGGCCGCACCCCCGTGGTGGTGCTGACCACGACCGACGACAAGACCGAGGTCCAGCGCTGCTACGACCTTGGTTGCAATGTCTACATCACAAAGCCGGTCGACTACGAGCATTTCTCCAACGCCGTCCAACAGCTCGGGCTGTTCTTGGCCGTGGTGCAAATCCCAGAGATCGCATGATGCCCGCCGGCGCCAAGCACATCATCCTGATCGACGACGATGTTGCTCTAGCCCGGCTGCTGCGGAAAGAGCTCGAGCGTCACCGTTACAAGGTCTCGATCGCCGCCAGCGGCGCGGCCGGGCTCACGCGCGTCGCGGAAGGCGGTATCGACGCCGTCGTTCTCGATCATCATTTGCCCGACGAAGACGGGCTGAGCGTTCTCGCTGCGATCCGGCAACTGCCCGAGGTGCCCCCCGTGATCTATCTCACGGCCTCGGCGGAGGCGTCCGTCGCGGTGGCGGCGCTCAGGGCCGGAGCCGCCGACTACGTCGTCAAGGACGTGAGCGGCGACTTCCGGACGCTCTTGTTGCACGCTCTTGGCTCCGCGCTTGCGGCGGCGGCAACGCGGCGAGCCAAAGAAGCGGCTGAAGCGGAGGTGTGGGCGGCGCGCGATCGCTTCAAAGCCCTGGCGGAGGAACGGGCTCTCTTGATGCGGGAAGTCAATCATCGCGTCGGCAACAGCCTGGCGATTGTTACTTCCATGCTGCGACTGCACGCCTCCCGGGCGCAACGCCCAGAGGTGAGAGCGGCTCTGAGCGACGCGGAGGCGCGTATCCACGCGGTCGCCCGGGTCCACCGCCACCTCTATACGTCGGACGACGTTCGATCGGTATCGCTCGATCTGTATCTGAAATCCTTGATCGACGACCTGCGTCAATCCATCGAGGAGGACGGGGCAGAGCTCACGCTCGACGCCGATCCGGTCGAGATCGACCCCGATCGCGCCGTGGCGGCCGGCGTGCTCGTCACCGAACTTGTCATCAACGCGAAGAAGCATGCCTATCCGGCCAGCAAGGGACAGATCCGGGTTAGGCTGCGCGCCATCAACGCGCATAGCGCCGAGCTTTGCGTGGAAGATGACGGGATCGGCTCCGCGAACGGGGCATCGTCAGCTACCCAGGGGCTCGGCACGATCATCATCCAGGCGATGGGCGTTAAGCTCGGTGGCAATATCGTTTTCGACCCATCGCGCAAAGGCACGTGCGTGATGCTGACGTTCGCTCGGGGCGGGCACGGCCCGTCCGAAGCACCTTGACTAAGCGGAATTCCAGGGTTTTTCCGGCGGTTTTGCATTTCGCGCGGGCCAGCGGCGTAGGCGGCTTCCTGCAACCGCTTCGACACCTGCTCTCGCAGCGCGCGCAAATCCCCGGCAAAAACCCTGATCCCTTCGGCGAGCTTCCCAGTCGCCATGCCAACCTCGTTCAACATGAAACGGAAAGTCTTTTCGTCGCATGAGAGCTTTGGCGACGGGTGCGCCGCCGCCGTCTTGGGATCCAGCCGGCGCGGCGGATCGCCCATGTCGCGCGAGAGTTCCTCGAGCAGTTGCGGCGAAATGGTCAGCCGGCCGCAACCGGCCAGCGCCTCGATTTCGCCTTGGTTGCGGAGCGGCGCGCCGATGACCGCGGCCGCGATCCCGTGGGCATCGCGGAAAAATTTTTTGCGGGTTACGGCTGAATCAAGCGCACGAGCGCGCGCCCCGCCTTTGACTTGAGCTCCTTCGCGGTAAGAGTTCCATCCTTGTCGGCATCGGCGGCGTTGAAGAGCTTTTCGACAAGACCGAGATATTCGTCCTTCGTCAAGGTTCCGTCCCGATCCGGGTCGGCCCCCTTGAATTCCTTCGTGTCTACCCGCCCCCCGATCTCCGTGCGATCGAGCGCGGCGTCGCTATCCTTGTCGAGCTTATCGAACACGCTAGTGGCGGCGTCCTTGACCTCGGCGAGATCGAGCGTGCCATCGTGGTCCTTGTCGAGGGCGGCGAGCGTCCCAGCGAAGGATTTTGAGCTCGATGCGATCGAAAGGAGCGGCACCGAGAGGCCGCAAGCGATCAGTTCGCTGACAAAGAACCGGCGGTCGATCATGAAATTTCTCCGGTGCGACAGGGAGAGATGGCAAGGGTCCAGCCAAACAAGGGAACTATCTTTCGTTTTGCCCGAAAAGTAAACGTCCCGGCGGTATGTAATGTCAAGCCGAACGCGGTCGGACAAAGTTTTGCGCCCGCCCGCGTCGCCGTTCGCCCTCTATCTTATGCTGTACCTGACCGGCACGATGAGACTGACGCTCGATCCCATCTCGGGCGGCAACGGCCGCCCGCTCGCGTGGCGCGCCATTTCGAGCGCGGCTTGGTCGAGTATGGACGATCCGGAACTTGCGATTAGCCGCGCCGACACGACATGTCCGCCGCGATCGATCGTGAGGGCGAGACGGACCGTGCCTTGGTCGCCCCGGGCCCGCGCCGCTTCCGGGTAACTTTTGTTCCAACTCATGCCCGCCCAGGAGCTACGCCAAGCGGCCGCCGCCGCCGCGCTCGTGGCTCGGGAAGACGCCGTGGTTGATGCCGCCGCCGCGCGGAGCGCGCTGGTG
>JBATYB010000444.1:0-3368 GCA_049673825.1 Methylocella sp.
GAAAAACATGGGATTTCCGCCGATGGCTCGCCCGCCTTGTCGCATCGCGCCCGCGCGTTCCAGGCCTTTGCCCGCGCCTGCCTCGTCGGCCGCTAGCGCGGGAAATCCGCGCCTGCGTGGCTGACCCCAGCCGGGCAATCGGCTCGATAAGCGGGTTTTCTACTACTGAGAGGCGACATGTCGCCACACGGCCTTGATTTCTGGTGCGTCGCAAAATATTCTATTGCAACACACCCGAACGGGAGCGCGGGGAATCGGGAAAAGCCACCATGTCCGAGGTCTGGAACACGAAATATGGCACAAGGCGGGTGCGTTTCGATCCCCCTACGCTCAAGGAAGCGATTTTTGCGGCGGGGGGGTTGACCGGCGAACTTCAACAGCAAGCCGAAATCGCCGCCTCGCTGATGGACCTGCCGGTGGAAGCAGTGCGCGCCGAGCTTGTGAAGACGGCGCCGCCCCGCGGCAGCGCGCAAATCGTGACCAACGGCCGCGAAGGGACCGCAAGAACGGTGATCGTCGAACGCAAGCGTAGCCGCGTCCAGCGGCCGTGACCGGAGCGTTCGGTCTAGATCAGAACAAAATCGACATTGTCCAGCGCGCGACGCGCCGATGTCACCGGCTTTGGCGCGCCGGAGAATCGCGGCGATGGTTCGGCCTTGCCAAGGCTTGTCCAAAGCGGCAATCTCAGCCTCGAAATCTGGTCATCGAATGGATGTCGGCGAACGCAGGAGGGCCACATGGAGCGATTTGTCGATCTCTCCGAACGCGAGATCCTTGCTCTTGCGATCTTCTCCGAAGAAGAAGACAGCAAGATTTATCGCGGCTTTGGCGAGGGACTGCGCGAGCAATATCCGGCCTCGGCAAAGGTCTTCGACGAGATGGCCGATGAAGAGGTACGCCATCGCACGATGCTATTCGACCTCTATCGGTCGAAATTCGGCGATTTTCTGCCGCTGATCCGCCGTCAGGACGTCAAGGGTTTCATTAAACGCAAACCGCTCTGGCTAACCCGGCCGCTCGGTCTCGATGAGGTACGAAAATATGCCGAAACCATGGAGCTCGAATGGGCGAGGTTTTATCGCAAGGCCGCGCAGTCGGCGCGGGATTCGTCAATCCGGGAGCTGCTGGACAGGCTTGCAGACGCGGAAGACGAACACGAGAGCCTCGCCCACAAGCTCGGCGAAACCATCCTGACCAAGCCGGCACGCGCGAGGGAGGACGAGACTTCGCGGCGCCTGTTCGTGCTGCGATATGTACAGCCGGGCCTGGCTGGGCTGATGGATGGCTCGGTCTCGACCCTGGCGCCCCTGTTTGCGGCGGCGTTCGCGACACATAATCCATGGCAGACTTTTCTCGTCGGAATTGCGGCTTCGGTTGGTGCCGGCATCTCGATGGCATTTGCCGAGGCTCTTTCCGACGACGGCTCTCTCACGGGGCGGGGCGCGCCCGTGCTGCGTGGCATGGTTTGTGGAGCAATGACGACCGCCGGCGGCCTTGGCCATACGCTGCCCTATCTCATCCCCGATTTTTTCGTCGCGACAATCATCGCTGTATGCGTCGTCGCGGCAGAGCTCGCCGTCATCTCCTTTATCCGCCATCGGTTCATGGATACGCCATTCCTCGCGGCGGCGTTTCAAGTCGTGGCCGGGGGCGTTCTGGTGTTCATCGCGGGCATCGCGATTGGCAGCTCATAGCATTGGCGCCACTGGGCACTTACGAGCGAGGGCCGTTAGCCGCGGCTGCTACGCCGTCTTGCAAATGCGGCTGACCGCGGAATTGCAATGGCCTTTTGTGAGTTCGCGTTAAAGCCACGGGTGAGTTGCGTTTCGGCGCCCGCAAAATTGGAATGGTCCGGCGCGCGACACGCCGATGTCGCCACCTTTGCTGTGCTGGAGCATCGTCGTAACGGACTGGTCTCCCCAATGCACGCCCAAATCGGCAATTCCGGCCTCGAAATCTGCTCATCGGGTAGTGGCCGGGAAGAAGGAGTGAGGTGATGGCTCATCAACCACAGACTCTCGAGACCAACGTGGAGCTTGCCGATATCCAAGGCACATCGCTGAGAGTTTCGCGCATCGCGATCGGCACCTGGGCCATTGGCGGCTGGATGTGGGGTGGAACCGATGAGGCCGAATCGGTTTCCACCATTCACGCTGCGGTGGATCATGGCATTTATGTCATCGATACCGCTCCAGTCTATGGTTTCGGCCGTTCGGAAGAAATCGTCGGCAGGGCAATCGCCGATGGTCGCCTGCGCTCCCGCGTGGCCGTTGCCACGAAGGTTGGGCTTGACTGGCGGGACGGCAAAGTCTTTCGCAACGCCAGCCGCGATCGGATCATGCGCGAGATCGAGGATTCCTTGCGCAGGCTTCGAACCGACCACATCGACATCTACCAGGTTCACTGGCCCGACCCGCTCGTCGCAATCGAAGAAACCGCCGAGGCGATGCACACGCTGCACAAGCAGGGAAAGATCCGCGCCATCGGTGTCAGCAATTTCTCCATCGACCAGATGGAGCAGTTTCGCCGCGTCGCGCCGATCCACGTGCTTCAGCCTCCCTATAACCTGTTCGAGCGCGACATCGAGGCGGAGATTCTCGCCTATTGCCACAAAAACAAGATCGCGACCTTCGGCTATGGGGCGCTGTGCCGGGGCCTATTGTCCGGGCGGATGCGGCCGGATACGGCTTTCGATGGCGATGACCTGCGCCGCGAGGATCCCAAATTCCGGCAGCCCCGGTTCGGTCAATATCTCGCCGCCGTGCGGCGGCTCGATCGGCTCGCGCGGGACCGGTTCGGCAAGCGTGTCATTCACCTCGCGGTCCGCTGGATGCTCGACCAAGGCATCACTGCGGCGCTGTGGGGCGCGCGCCATCCCGCTCAATTGGAACCGGTCGACGAGGTCTTCGGTTGGTCGCTTGATGCTTCCGTCAAAGCGGAGATCGATCGGATCCTACGCGAGCAGATCACCGATCCGGCCGGTCCGGAATTCATGGCGCCGCCGGCGCGATCCTGAACGGATCCAGCTCAGGCGATACCAACGTAAGAGGCTCGACCTTCGCGCCATATGATCGTCAAGGGGGAGGAGATCCCTTGCGCCATGGTGCAAGCCGAGCGGCACTCATGTAGTCTGACCTCGCGCTCCGATGCCCGGTAGATCGCGGTTTGACTCTGGTAATCCGCGACGAGGCCTCCAACATCCTTCATGACGATGACGGGCGCCGGCATCGGCGGCGGTTCAAGATAACTCAGTACCCACCTTTGCTCCTAGGCGCCGGCCCCCTATGCGATGCTTTCCAAGCTGTGCGCTTTCCAAACTTAAGCAAACGTGGTGTACCCATTCTTAATGAATCGCGGAGAATCTGCGC
>JBATYB010000445.1:0-11174 GCA_049673825.1 Methylocella sp.
GTGCTTGCCATCCGCCTTGCCAAGATTGGCTGCGCCGCCGCCATCGCGTTCTATGTGGCGCTGGTCGCTTTTGGCAATATATCGGACTATTGGACGAACTTCGCCTTTGTCACCCAAGTGCTCGACATGGACGCGGTCCCCGCCGCGTCTCACATCCGCTGGCGCGCGGTAACGTCGCCCGTCCTCCACCATGCCGGCTATATCCTGATCATCGCCATGGAGATCGTCACCGCGGCGCTTTGCGCGCTCGGCGCCATGGCGATGGCGCGGCGGTTGCGGGCCGGGGCGCAGCCGTTCCAGGCCGCCAAGAGCAAGGCGGTGGCTGGGCTAACCCTCGGGTTCCTGCTCTTTGAGGGCGGCTTCGTGGCCATTGGCGGCGAATGGTTCGGCATGTGGCAGGCCCGTGATATAGATGCCGTGCCGAGCGCCTTCCGCGTTCTTATGACGATGCTCGGCGTGCTGATTTTCGTCTCGCTCAAGGACGAGGATCTGGCGTGAGGCGGGACCGGATGGGGATTCGAACGAGCGCGCGCTGCCGTGGTCTGAACCAAGGACTCGGCAATGACCGGCGCCAGGCGCTTGCGATTTTGCTAGGCGGGGGCCTTGCCGGTGCCGCCCTCGGCGCGCCGCGCCAGGCATTTGGGGCCGCGACATTGATGGCGCCCCTTCCCGGTGACGAACACTTTATGCGGATCGCCATCGCCGAGGCGGCGCGGGGGGACCTTCCCTTCGGCGCGGTCATCGCCCGCGACGGCGATGTGCTGTCGACGGGCCGCAATTTGGGCAGAACCACCAACGATCCGACGGCGCACGGCGAAATGGTGGCGATCCGCCGCTTCGTCGCGGTGCGGCCCGCCGCCGAGCTCCAGGGCACGACCCTCTACACCTCGGGCGAACCTTGCTCCATGTGCATGAGCGCTATTCTTTGGTGTGGCATCGGCCGGCTGGTCTTCGCCGCCTCGATCGACGAACTCGCATTGAGGCTAGGGCAGATCATGCTGACCAGCCGGCAGGTGGCGGACGCAGCGCCCTTCGCCGCCATCGCGATCACCGACGGGGTCCTGTCCGCCGAGGCGCTGGCGCTGTTTCCCAAGTGATCCCGCAACAAGTGATCCGGCAAGATGAGCCGCGTCGGCGGCGTCTTCAGGATCGATGGGAGTACCGGCACGATGCCGGTTTGCTGTTATGCGGCGCGCCACAATCACGTTCGTGGCGCGTCAGATTTTTTTTCGCCAAATTTGCCGAAGCGCAACGCCGTCACGGCTTAGTCAGCCTTTGGAACTTTCACAGTGCTGGTTACAGGCGCGCTCGAACTTATTGCAATTCGCAGTGCACTCTGATTTGCCACAATTAACTATGCACTGTTCCTGTTCCTCGGGATCCGCGCATTGCGTCCGGCAGGCATCTGCATTCGTCCTGCAACTCGTATGGCAGGCATCGGCTTGGCTTAGCTTGTACGCTCCCATGCGGGTGAGATCCCCCGCCGGGGATGGAGCGCCGCTCGCCATGATAAGCGCTCCGAAGATGCAGGTGGTCAGCAGAAACGTTTTCATGGACGCCTTCTCGCGCAGAGGTCTCGAATGGATACGGCCCGCGATCGAATTTAGAATGTTTCGACCGGTTTTGCTCTATCATAAAGGCGGGCCGGAGGGAATGACCGCTTAACTCTCGAAATTTCGCTCACCGGCTCCGGAATTTCATGCCCTGGCGCGACGCTACTCACGTGCTTGTCTGCCGCAAAGCAAAAGCCGCTGCGAACGGCGCGCCGGCGATGGCGATCAGGGTCAGGGCGCAAAGGATCAGAAAGGGGGTTGCGAAGGGGACCATCGCACCCGCCCCCGCTCCGGCCGCCGCGACGCCGAAGATCAGGACCGGCACGCAAAGCGGCAAAATCAACACCGCGAACAAAAGTCCGCCGCGCCGCAGGCTGACCGTCAACGCCGCGCCGATCGCGCCGATCAGGGTCAGGGCGGGGGTGCCCGCAATAAGCGAAAGTGTGACGCTCCAAAGCTGGTTCGTCGGCAGGGCGAGCATGAGGCCAAGAAAGGGCGCGGCGGCGGCAAGCGGCAGACCGGTCAGGATCCAGTGGGCGAGACATTTCACAAGAACGATCAATTCCAGCGGCGTGCCGCTGGTCAAAAGGAGATCGAGCGAACCATCCTCGTGATCGGCTTGAAACAGCCTGTCGAGCCCAAGCAATGTCGCGAGCAGGCCGGAGATCCAAAGAATTGCGGGAGCGATCTTGCCGAGAAGCGCGAGATCCGGGCCGACCGCGAAAGCGCTCAAGGTGACGAGGATAAGAAAAAAAACCACGCCGAGGCTGGTGCCGCCGCCGATCCGCCGTCCGGCCCGCATCTCGCGAACGAAAAGTGCATAAAGGCTTGACCCCAGCGTGGGGTTTGCCTGCGCGTCCTGCCCGTTTTTCATGCAAACGCCCCAAGCCGCAGCTCGCGGCCGCCGAGACCGAGCCTCGCATGGGTGGCGGTGACGATCATGCCGCCTTGCGCCAAATGCGCCGCCATGATTTCCGTCATGCGCGCCTGGGCGGCGGCGTCGAGAGCGGCCGCGGGCTCGTCCAGAAGCCACACCGGACGCTTCGCGACAAGGAGCTTGGCGAGCGCGGCGCGCCGTTTTTGTCCGGCCGAGAGATAGGTCACCGGAAGATTTGCGGCATGCGAAAGGCCAAACCCGGCGAGCGCGGTTTCGACTGGCATGCCGCCATGTCCGGCATCGAGCATCGCGGCAAGGAACGCCAAATTCTCGGCGACTGTGAGAACGCCTTTGAGGCCATCGATGTGGCCGATGTAATGGGCCTGTTCGGCTAGTGCCCAGCCGGATAAGGGCATGCAGGCGATCGTGCCCCCGCTGAGCGGCAACAGCCCGGCGAGAGCCCGCAAAAGTGTCGATTTTCCGGCCCCGTTAGGCCCCGTGACGGTCAGGCTCCCGCCGGCATCGAGCTCGAACGACAGGTTTGAAAAGACGATCCGGCCGCCGCGTTCGACGGTGAGCTGTGAGGCAGAAAGCCGCATGATGATTAAACCGCGGGCGGGCCGAGCCGCCGAAATAGCGCTCTCATCTATCATCCGTGTAGCTCGCGCCGGAAAAATTATTTATAAGCGGACGAGCCTCCTATTTTTCAGATCGGCTTTACTGGGAAAATTCCGATGACCTCGCTCGACAGTTTCCAATGCCGCAAGAAGCTCACGGTAGGCAGCAAGACCTACCATTATTTCTCGTTCAAGGCGGCGGAGAAACAGGGGCTTCCGGACGTGTCGGAACTGCCGTTTTCGATGAAGATCTTGCTCGAGAACCTGCTCCGCTTCGAAGACGGCCGCTCGGTCACGAGGCAAGACATCGCGGGCATCGCCGCCTGGTTAAGCAATAAGGGCAAGACCGAACGCGAGATCGCATTTCGTCCGGCGCGGGTTCTGATGCAGGATTTCACCGGCGTCCCCGCCGTCGTCGATTTGGCCGCGATGCGCGACGCCATGACGCGGCTTGGCGGCGATCCGCAAAAGATCAATCCGCTCGTCCCGGTCGATCTCGTCATCGATCATTCCGTCATCGTGGATGCGTTCGGCAGCAGCAAGGCCTTCAAGACCAATGTCGAACGCGAATATGGCCGTAATGGCGAGCGCTATCGTTTCCTGAAATGGGGTCAGGGTTCGTTCGACAATTTCCGGGTCGTGCCGCCGGGCACCGGGATTTGCCACCAGGTGAATCTCGAATATCTCGCCCAGACGGTCTGGACGGCCAAGGAGAAATACGCGGCGCGCGGCAAGCCTTCGAACGTCGAGGTCGCCTACCCCGATACGCTCGTCGGCACCGATTCGCATACGACCATGGTGAATGGGCTCTCCGTGTTGGGCTGGGGCGTCGGCGGCATCGAGGCCGAGGCGTGCATGCTCGGTCAGCCGCTTTCCATGCTGTTGCCGGAGGTGATTGGCTTCCGGCTGGCCGGCGCGCTGGGCCCCGCGGTGACCGCCACTGATCTCGTTCTCACCGTCACGGAGATGCTGCGCCGGAAGGGTGTCGTCGGAAAATTCGTTGAATTTTACGGCCCCGGCCTCAATCACCTTCCGCTCGCCGATCGCGCGACGATCGCGAACATGGCGCCGGAATGTGGCGCGACCTGCAATTTCTTCCCGATCGATTCGCAGACGCTTTCTTATCTTGCGACCTCGGGGCGCGCGCCGTCACGCGTCGCGCTCGTCGAGGCTTACGCGAAGGCGCAAGGGTTGTTCCGGACGAAGACGACGCGCGATCCGGTCTTCACCGACACGCTGGAACTCGATCTCGGTTCGGTCGCGCCCTCGATGGCCGGCCCGAAACGTCCTGAGGGGCGGGTCGCGCTCGGCGCGGTTGGATCGAGCTTCAAAGCCGCGCTGGAAACCGAATATGGAAAAGTTGGCGAGGCCGGACGACGCTATCCCGTGGAGGGCAAAAACTTTGATCTCGGGCATGGCGACGTGGTGATCGCGGCGATCACCTCCTGCACGAATACCTCGAACCCGAACGTGCTGATCGGCGCCGGATTGCTCGCCCGCAATGCCGTCACCAAGGGCCTTGGCGTGAAGCCATGGGTCAAGACCTCGCTCGCCCCGGGAAGCCAGGTGGTCGCCGAATATCTTTCCGCCTCCGGGCTGCAGAAATCGCTCGACAAGCTCGGCTTCAATCTCGTCGGCTTCGGCTGCACGACCTGTATCGGCAATTCGGGTCCCTTGGCGCCGGAAATCTCGAAAACCATCAACGACAATGGCATTATTGCCGCGGCGGTCCTCTCCGGCAATCGGAATTTCGAGGGCCGCATCAACCCCGATGTGCAGGCGAGTTACCTCGCCTCGCCGCCCCTCGTCGTCGCCCATGCGCTCGCCGGCACGGTCGCGACGGACCTTACAAACGAACCCCTCGGCCATGACAAGAAAGGCCATACGGTGTTTCTCAAGGACATCTGGCCTGACCAGGACGAAATTGCCGGAATTATCGATGAATTCGTGACCAGGAAGGTGTTCAAGGCGCGGTACGCCGATGTTTTCAACGGCGATGCGAATTGGCGCAAGATAAAGGTGCCAGCTGGCGAAACCTACGCGTGGGATATCGGCTCGACCTACGTTCAAAATCCGCCTTATTTCGATGGCCTAAAAATGCAGCCGGAGCCGGTGCGGGAAATTGAAAACGCTCGCATTCTGGCGCTTTTCGGGGATAAGATCACCACCGACCACATTTCGCCCGCGGGCTCGATCAAGGAGGCTTCGCCCGCCGGCCAATATCTCGTCGAGCGGCGAGTTTCGAGGGCCGATTTCAATCAATATGGCACGCGCCGCGGCAACCATGAAATCATGATGCGCGGAACCTTCGCCAATATAAGGATCAAGAATTTCATCCTGCAACAAGACAACGGCGCCGTGCCGGAGGGCGGCCTAACCAAGCATTGGCCGGAGGGCGAGGAAATGCCGATCTTCGAGGCGGCGATGAAATATCAGGCTGAAGGCGTTCCGCTGGTCGTCTTCGCCGGCGCCGAATATGGCAATGGTTCCTCACGCGACTGGGCGGCCAAGGGCACCACATTGCTTGGGGTCCGCGCGGTCATCGCCGAATCCTTCGAGCGCATTCACCGTTCGAACCTTGTCGGGATGGGCGTCCTGCCGCTTGCCTTCGAACCCGGCACAAGCTGGAAAATCCTTGGGCTCAAGGGCGACGAAGAGGTAAGCGTCCGTGGACTTGGCGCCACGTTAAAGCCGCGCCAGACGATGGAGGCCGAGATCAAATTCGCCGACGGCAGGGTGGAGAAAGTGCCGTTGCTCTGCCGCATCGCGACGCTCGACGAGCTCGAATATTTCAACAACGGCGGCATTCTTCCCTTTGTGCTGCGCCAGCTCGCGGCCGCCTAAGGTTTCCATCCGCCTTTGCGCGCGGCGGGAGCCCTGCTAGCGCCCCCATCTGCCGTGCAGGGACAATCGAACATGGCTCGCTACAATCTCTTCGTCCTTCCGGGCGACGGCATCGGCCCCGAGGTCATGGCCGAAGTCGAGAAAATTGCGGCTTGGCTGACCCGCGAGGGCATTGTCCATTTCGAGATCGAAAAGGGCCTCGCCGGGGGCGCGGCCTATGACGCGCATGGAACCGCGATCAGCGATGCCGACATGGGCCGCGCGAACGCCGCGGACGCCGTGCTTCTGGCCGCGGTCGGCGGCCCGAAATGGGATGGCGTCCCTTACGAAGTCCGCCCCGAGGCGGGTCTTTTGCGGCTGCGCAAGGATATGAACCTGTTTGCCAATCTGCGCCCGGCAATCTGCTATCCGGCGCTCGCCGATGCCTCGTCGCTAAAGCGCGAGCTCGTCGATGGGCTCGATCTCATGATCGTTCGCGAATTGACCGGCGGCGTCTATTTTGGCGAACCAAAACAGATCATCGACCTCGGCAACGGCCAGAAGCGCGGCATCGACACGCTGGTCTACGACACCTATGAGATCGAGCGGATCGGGCGCGTTGCCTTTGAGCTCGCGCGACAGCGCCGCAACAAGGTGACCTCCGCCGACAAGCGCAATGTGATGAAATCGGGCGTGCTCTGGAACGAAGTCATCACCAGCTTGCACGCGCGCGAATATCCGGATGTCGAACTTGAGCACCAGCTTGCCGACGCGCTCGGCATGCAGCTGGTTCGGCGCCCAAAGCAATTCGATGTCATCGTCACCGATAATCTTTTCGGCGACATGCTGTCCGACGTTGCCGCCATGCAGACCGGGTCGCTTGGCATGCTGCCTTCCGCCTCGCTTGGCGAGAAAGGCGAGGGCGAAACGCGCAAGGCCCTTTATGAGCCCGTGCATGGCTCCGCCCCCGACATCGCGGGCAAGGAGATTGCCAATCCGATCGCGATGATTGGGTCTTTCGGCATGGCCTTGCGCTACTCGTTCAATCTTGGCGCGCTTGCGGATCGCGTCGAAAAGGCGATTTCGGATGTGCTCGAAAAGGGGCTGCGCACCGCCGATATCGCGGGCGGCGCGACGAAGATTCTTTCGACATCCCAAATGGGCGATGCGATTCTCGCCGAGTTGCAGGCGACGGCTTGAAGGTTTTCTGGCGGACGGGAAAGGACGCCGGCAGGGATGGCAAAACCCTATTCGCAGGAATTACACCTCCTGGCCTCAGCCAGAAAACTGCCCGGCGCTCACGCTGGCCAGGCTTGCTTCGTGAACAGAGCGCGAGCCTATTTCTTCGACTTGCCCCCCAGGATCCCGCGCAAGATGGCTTGGCCGATTTTCGTCCCGGCGGTGCGCGCGGCCGATTGAACCGCGGAGCGAAGCGCGATTTCGCCGGTGGACATGCGCTGGCGCCCACTGCCGGATGTTTTGCCAAAAAGTCCGCCAAGCGCTCCTCCAAGGGTGCCGGGCAATCCGCCCGCCGGAGAACCGGCTGGGGTGCTTGCCTGACCCGCCCGTTCTTGCAGTTTCTCGAAGGCGGATGGCCGGTCGATCGCCGTCTCGTATTTTCCGAGAAGGCCGCTTTTTTGCATGAGCCGCTGGCGCTCCTCGTCGCTGATCGTCCCGGCCCTTGCCATGGGCGGCGCGATCAGGCTCCGCGCGACGATTTCGGGGTTGCCCTTGGCGTCGAGCATCGAGACGAGGGCTTCGCCCCCGGCCAGCTCGGTGATCGCGGCGGCGGTGTCGAAGGAGGGGTTCCGGCGGAACGTTTCCGCCGCCGCCTTGACCGCCTTCTGGTCGCGCGGCGTGAAGGCGCGCAAGGCATGCTGAACCCGATTGCCGAGTTGTCCCAGAACGGTCTCCGGCACGTCGGCCGGATTTTGGGTGACGAAATAGACGCCGACGCTCTTCGAGCGGATGAGGCGGACAACCTGCTCGATCGCGCTCAAGAGGTTTTTCGGCGCATTATCGAACAGAAGATGCGCCTCGTCGAAAAAGTAAACCAGCTTTGGCTTGTCGAGGTCGCCAACCTCGGGCAATTTCTCGAACAATTCGGACAGCATCCACAAAAGGAAAATCGCGTAAAGGCGCGGCGAACGCATCAATTTTCCGGCGCTAAGAATATTGACGATGCCGCGCCCATCGCGGCCGGTGCGCAGAAAATCGCTTATGTCGAGCTCCGGTTCGCCGAAAAAACCTTCCGCGCCCTGATTTTCGAGGACCAGCAAGCGGCGCTGGATCGCTCCGACGGTTGCGGGCGCGACGTTCCCGTAGCGCGTGGTCACCGCCGCCGCGTTTTCGCCAAGGTGCTGCAACAGCGCCTTGAGATCCTTGAGATCGATGAGCAGCAACTCTTGTTCGCCGGCGAGCCTGAAGGCGATATTGAGAACGCCCTCCTGGACATCGTTGAGCTCGAGCATGCGGGCCAGGAGCAAGGGCCCCATATCCGATATTCTGGCGCGGACCGGATGCCCGGATTGCCCGTGGAGATCCCAAAATGCGACAGGAAAATCGTCCGCCGCATAGGCGATCCCGATATCCTTCGCCCGCTGCACAAGCTGGGGCTTCGAGTCTCCGGGCATCGCGATCCCGGCGAGATCGCCTTTGATATCGGCGGCGAAAACCGCGGTTCCCGCCCGCGAAAACCCTTCCGCGAGAACTTGCAAGGTTACGGTCTTGCCGGTGCCGGTGGCGCCCGCGACGAGTCCGTGCCGGTTGCCGAGCGCAAGAGTCAAATATTGGTAAGTGTCGCTTTTGCCGACCAGAATGCGGCCAGGTTCATGCGGGGGATCGTCGGCCATTGGGGGGGGGTCCTCGAGCGGCGGCGCGAGGCGCGGATTCGCGGCTCGCCTTACATCGCCATTATGAGACAATGTAAGATCGTTGCGCCAGCAAATCCTGAACCGCCGGCGACCGCCTTGATTTTATCTCCGGCACGGTGACAAGTGCGGGCGAAAAATGCGCACGGACGAGGTTTCAAGTGGAAGATTTGATCGCCCGCATCGCCGCCGCCGCTGGTGTTGAACCGGAGATTGCGAAAAAATCGGTCGAGACGATTCTCGCGTTCCTTCGCAAGGAGGGACCAGAAGCCGAGGTCGATGCCTTGTTCGCGGCCGTGCCGGGCGCGGCCGAGGCTGCCGGCGCGGCATCCGGGGAAAGCGGCGGAGGCGCGCCCGACGGACTGATCGGCGCGATGGGCGGCGGCCTCGTGGGCTTGGCCGGCCGGCTCACCAGTCTTGGCCTCGGCATGGGCGAGATGCAGACAATCGGGCGGCAAGTCTTCGCCTATGTCCGCGAGAAGGCCGGAGACGAGCTTGTCGGCCAAGTTGCCGCAGCGATCCCCGGTCTTGCCCAATTTCTCTAGTATCGTGGAACGGCGCGGCCTTTTTGCGCGGATATCTCGCACGGGATTTGGATAAGATTTTAGCAAGGGCTTTTAAGGATCGCGCCGGTGCCGGCGCCGGGACAAGATCATGCCTGTCTTTGTAAGAACGATACGGTTTGATGACCACGACCAGCTTCGGGTAAGGCTCCCGATGAAACTGGTTTGCAACCGATTGAAACAGCGTCTTTCGTTTTTCGTCATCCCGCGCACCCTTATCGAGGACCGCACGGTCGGGTTCGCTGCGGGGAAGAATCTTGTTCTCCCGCGGGGACGCGCGCAATTTTATCCGGAGAAAAAGCCAGTGGGGGACCTTATAGTTTTCAAACCAGCGAGAAGCGGCGCGCGCGTGGGGGCGAACACGCTTGACCACGGCGCGGTCGTCGTTTTCACCGGTGTTTGGCAAGAACGCGATATAGACGAGGGCAGCGAAACAAAACGTGCGCGCCGCGTTGCGGGAAGGCGATCGGGGAAAACCGGCGGCAAGCCGGGCGGCGGCCCGCAAAAATAAGGCATTTCACGCGAGTCACCTAGGCGCGGCCGAGCAAGATCGCCGGCTCGCGTTCGAGGAGCGGGTTCGACGATTGGCTTTCAATCCTGCGCGACTTGCTCCACCGCGCAGACGACCGACTTGACGCGCTCTTCCGCGTCCGCCCTTTCACTCCGATAGGCGGCCAGGGCGCTGACGATCACAAATCCTCGCGGTTCCGGCGCAATGAGCCGCAAGTCTTGCGATGGTTCGTCCTCGTCGTCCTCGGCCTCGACGATTTCCAGCTGTGCCGCGGTTAGCACGACGACGTCGATCTTGCCTTGTTGCGCCGCAAGATCCGTCATCGAATAAAACACCTGTCCGGCGGAAGTGCGAAACGAAAATATGAGAAGCCTGCCGCCTTCGACATCCGCGTGCAAGCGCAATCCGCCTTGCGAGAGGTTGAATGGACAAACGGATTGGACCATCGCGGGGTCCGCGAAAGGAATGACTTGCTTCTCCGGGCGCGACGGCGGCAAGATGGCCAGCTGTCCAGGTTTTGCCAGCTCCGAAATCCGCGCATATGCATCTTTCGCCGCGAATTCCGGCAGCGCGAAAACGGCGGCGATGTGCGTAATTCCGGCAACGGCCAGGACGCCAAGGAGCCAGAGAAGCGCCGCGAGGAGGCGATCGATCAGGTTCATTCGCAACGGCCCTTGACGAGGCCCGGCATGCTCGCGGGGTCGAGAGCCGCGGCGGGGGCGCCGAGTTCGCTATCATAGAGCCGCAGAACGAGAATGAATTTCGAGGTGTCGCCTATCGGCAGCCAATTACCCGGCCGGGCATGGCGAGAGAGGGTGATTTCGAATTGGCCGTCGCTCGCGCGGAGAACCTCGCTTGAGGTAAAGCCCGGCCGGCCCGCCGCGTTGGCGATCGGGGCGCCCGCCGGCGAGAGCAGCGTCAATGTCCAATAGCGGGCGGAAGGCATTTCGCCCTTCAATACATAATCGCAGGCCGGGTCGAATTCGGCGCCGGTGCTGTCGCCATGGGCGACGAAGCTCATTCCTTCCGATTCGCTCAAGGACATTTCGCCCGAATAGGCAAGAATGGCGCGGGTGTAGGGATCGGTATCCGACGTCCCGTTGCGCGGCCAGCCGGTCCATGGACCCGCCGTGATGGCCCCAAAGCCCTTTCCGCGCTCGACCACAACGAAGGTGACGAATAGTCCGAGAAGAACGCCCATGCAGACGGCCGACACGAATTTGCCCAGAATTGCGCCGTGCGCCTGGTAGCTTCTTTTCATCGCGATGGCCGTTCCGAGGCTCATCCGCCGCCCCCGGCCGTAGCGTTGCCCGGCGCCGCTGGGATGTCCCGTCCGGCGCCGCCGCGCGCAGGACCGTTC
>JBATYB010000446.1:0-4611 GCA_049673825.1 Methylocella sp.
GTGCGGTTCAACCTTCCCCCACTGTTCGTCACTGTACCAAAATAAATCGCTCATCGTTTGACATCCCCTTCCTGGGTGACTGCCAAACGTTTGAATCATCTCATCATTAATTAAGTCCTAACCCTAACAGTCACCGGCGCCGTGGCCGGGGTGAACGGCGCGGCGAATGATTCAATTGCGGTGACGGTGGGCGGCTCGCAACCCTATACGGCATCCGGCAACAACTATTTCGCCGATCTGGGCAGCCAGTGGCAGGAAGCCGAGTTCAACGTCTTTGGCGATGGTGGCGGAGATCAGGCGGTCTTCAACAGCGGATCGACAGTCAATGTGCACACCGCGGTGGAGAGCGGAACGACGAGCGCCCACAGCTGTGACCTGCAAAGCTTCACCGGCGAGACGAACAACCTTAACTTGGTGAGCCCCTGCTGTTCCGTCGCCGGGGTCAACGGGGAGACACCAGCGATCTTGCTCACGGAGAGCAATGCCGCCAGCGCGAAATCGGTGTGCGCGTGTCCGAGCGGCGCCACTTGGAACGTGTACTACGGGTCGTGCGCTTGCAATGATACGAGCAAGAGTCTCATCAACGGGCAGTGCGTGAACGAATGTCCGCCCGGTGAGGGGTGGGTCATTAATGCGGCCGGTTTCTCGTGCAGGCCGATTCCCCCGTGCCCGGCAGCTTGCCCGCGTTGCATTGTCGACAACATCGAGCCCGGCCCGCCCAAATTCATCTGCCTCCCAGCTAGATCCGCGCAGCCATGATTTCGCAGACGGTGCGCTATGCCTTGCCGACGCCATCGTTGAAAAGCGGCCCTACATTGCCGCGCTCGCGAGCCAAATAGCACCACGCGCGCCACGCGGTCGCCGTAAATTTCGGTAACGGCGGCGCGAAAGCGTTTGAGGACTGGATCGCCGGGTGCTTTAGTTGCCATACCCTGCTTCTGCTCTCTTGGCTTCGGGCGCTGCGCTACTGCAAGTCCGGGGTTTCGTCGAAAAGCCTGCGATGCTCGGCGGCGGCATAACGGTCGGTCATCCCGGCGATATAGTCGCAAACGAGCCGCGCGCGGCGAGCTTCGCTCGTACCTGCCTTGGCGGCGGCCTCCGCCCATTCGGCAGGCATCAAATCCGGGGCAGCGAAAAACCGGGAAAAAAGATCGCGGACGATCAGGCCGGCTTGATCGCGAATAGGGACGAGGCGTTGGTGCCGGTACATGTTTGCTAACAGAAAGCTTCTGATCGACTTGTCGGCGGTCAGCGCGGCTGGCGAAAACCCGATCAGAGGCGCGCGTTGCGTGCGCACGTCCGCGACGCTCGCGGCCCCCGACGCTTCGATCCGCCGCCGACTTTCGGTGATCGCATCCTCGATAAAAAACGTGATCAGCCGGCGCACGAGCTCATGGATGGCGCGGACCGGTTCGAGGCCAGGATAAAGTGCCGCGATCTCGCCGCCAATGCCGCGCAGAAAATCGACCTCGCCAATTTGCGCAACATCGATGAGGCCCGCGCGCAAGGCGTCGTCGAGGTCATGCGCGTTGTAGGCGATGCCGTCGGCGAGTGCCGCCGCCTGTGCCTCGGCGCTGGCGAAATACGCAAGCTCGAGATCATGAACCGCGTTATATTCAAGGATCGCCGCGGGAAGTCCGCGTTTCGCATAGCGCGCGGCGACCCGGCCATCGGCTTGCAAAAGCGGGCCGTTATGCTTGACGAGCCCTTCCAGTGTCTCCCAAGTCAGATTGAGCCCGTCGAAGGCCGCGTAGCGGCGTTCGAGCTTGGTGACAATGCGCAGCGCCTGGGCGTTATGATCGAAGCCGCCGAAAGGAGCCATCAGCTCGTCGAGCACATCCTCGCCGGTGTGGCCAAACGGCGTGTGGCCAAGATCATGCCCAAGCGCAAGCGCCTCGGCGAGATCGTCGTCGAGGCCGAGCGCGCGGGCAAGCGTGCGCGCTATTTGGCCCACCTCGAGCGAGTGGGTGAGCCTGGTGCGGAAATGGTCGCCCTCGTGCGGAACGAAGACCTGCGTCTTGTGGGCCAGCCTCCGGAAGGCCGTGCAATGGATGATGCGGTCGCGATCGCGCTGAAATACCGAGCGCGATGGCGAATGAGGCTCCGCGATCAACCGTCCGCGGCTTCGCGCCGCATCGGCGGCGTAAGGCGCGCGCGGGGGGACGCCAGCGAAAGCGGGAGAAACGTGGCAAGTTGCCATGAAAACCTGGATTGCGCCGCGCGACTCATTGCAGAGGCGGGCCTCCCGACGTATCTTACTTATTGCAAGAGGTGGCAAGCGCGCGCGTGCCGTTTGGTCCAAGCCCACCTTCGAGGTAGTCAAAATGAGCGAGGCAACAGCGGAAGCCGCCGTCGAACTCACCGAAAACGCCGCGCGGCGCATCGCGGAGATTTTGGCGAGCGAGCCGGCGGGCGCGTTTCTCCGCATCGGCGTCGATGGCGGCGGATGCTCGGGGTTTACCTATACCTACAACATTTCGACCGAACAATCTTCCGGCGATCTCGTGATCGAGCGCGGCGGTGCGACGGTCGCGATCGATCCGGTCTCGCTCGATCTCTTGCGAGGTTCAAAGATCGACTTCATCGACGATGTGATGGGCCGGATGTTCAAAATCGACAATCCGGCGGCGACGGCGTCCTGCGGCTGCGGATCGAGCTTCGCCATCTAGCCCTCTCAATCTAAGGTGGCGCCAGGGCCGATGCCACGCCGGCGGTGGATAAAAGGGCGATCCATGTTCGGGGAGCCGCGTCCTTGCGGCAGCGGTTGCCGCGCGCCTGTTCGGTTTCGCGGCTCAACCGGACCAAACTGTTTCCCGTGAAACATTCGGGTGCCATGGACGGGCGAAAGAAACTTACGCTCGCAGGCGTGGGAGTTGTCTCCTGTACGATATCTTTTGTTCAGCCTGAGGCGCGGCGGATGGGTTGCACCTCGTCGATAGACTTGCTGAACCTGTAGCCCGCGCATATTGCAAAAGTCAGGACTTTCGCAACAGTCAAGGAACGGAACCCCGCAATTTGCCGTTGTACGGCGGGAGCTCGAGCAATGCCTCATATCAAAACTGAACTCCTCGATGTTGCATACGAAGAGGGTGGCCCGGGCCAAGGAGCTGCGCCGCTGCTGCTCCGCGGGTCGCCCGGCGGTGTTCGGGCTTGGCCGGAGCCGGCTGAGAGCGAGGCCAGGTTCCGCACCCTCATCAACTCTTCGCCCCTACCAATCCTGGTGATTGACCCCGACGCAACCGTTCGGTTCTGGAACGCGGCTGCCGAAAAACTCTTTGGCTGGACTGAAGCCGAAGTGGTTGGCAAGGCTGTCCCGTTTGTTCCCGGCGGCAGGCTCCCCGAATGCATTTCCCTTCGCGATAACGCCATGCGCGGCGAAATCTACTCCATCGAGACGCAGCGCCTTCGGCGCGACGGTTCGCTCGTGGACGTGAGCATCTCGGCCGCGCCGCTTCGCGATAAGCACGGCGAGGCCACGGAGATTCTCATCCTGCTCAACGATGCCACCGAGCGCAAGCGGGCAGAGTCACTGTTGGCAGCGGAGAAGAGGGTGCTGGAACTGATTGCCACCGGCGCGCCGCTGCCGCGAGTGCTCAACACGCTTGTACACGAGGTCGAAGCGAACTCCAATGAAGGCATGCTCTGCTCGATCTTGCTGGCGGACGACAGCGGAGAACGGTTGTTGCATGGCGCCGCGCCGACATTGCCGGAGACTTACAACCAGGCGATTGAAGGCGCTCGCATTGGCCCGAATGTGGGGCCGTGCGCCACGGCCGCATACGAACGCCGGCCCGTCTTTGTTTGCGACATTGCCTCCGAATCCCGCTGGACGGACTTCAAAAATCTGGCCGCCAGGCATGGCTTGGGCGCTTGCTGCTCGACGCCGCTTCTTTCGAGCCAGGGCGAATTGCTCGGCACGCTGGCGATGTACTACCGCCAACCACATGATCCCGGCGCGCATGAGCGGCAACTGATCGAGCGGGCGACGCACTTGGCGGCTATTGTGATCGAGCGAAAACGGTACGAAGATGCCCTGCGCCAGAGCCGGGAAAATCTCACCGCGGCTCTGGCCGCTTCGGACACCGGAACCTTCCGCTGGAACCTCGCGACGGGCGAGTTTTCGGAGTGCGACGAGAACCTGAAGCGTCTCTTCGGCTTTGCCCCCGATAAGCCGGTGTGCATCACGCAGGAATTCCTCGATCGAGTCCACCCCGACGACCTGCCGCGACTGATCCCGGCTGCGGACACATCCTGGCGCCAGGGAGCCGACTTCGCGATGGAATACCGGGTCGTTCTCCCCGATGGGAAAATCCGCTGGCTCTATGATCGGGCGAAGGCGGTGCGGAATGGCGAGGGCGTCCCGGCTGAAATGGTCGGAGCCTGCACGGATATCACGGAGCGCAAGAATGCCGAACAAGCGCTCGCCGCCCGGGAGAGGGAGTTCCGGGCGCTCGCCGATAACATGAGCCAATTCGCCTGGATGACGGTGACCGCGCTCAAACAGATATGAGATTGTTGCCTTGAAGGAGGGGTTCTCCGAAGCTCGGGTTGTGATGCTCGAGACTCAAGGAGAACCCCATGCAGGTTTTTGGCCTGCCCGGCCATGTTACA
>JBATYB010000447.1:0-12110 GCA_049673825.1 Methylocella sp.
TGTAACATGGCCGGGCAGGCCAAAAACCTGCATGGGGTTCTCCTTGAGTCTCGAGCATCACAACCCGAGCTTCGGAGAACCCCTCCTTCAAGGCAACAATCTCATATCTGTTTGAGCGCGGTCACCGATCAACTTTAACCCTAAATCGGAATCATGCTCGAAAGACCCTTTTGTCCGCCAAAAAACCGCCACTCCTTCTTGTTGGAATTGCTTCCCAAATGGGCAAATCCGCGCAAGGGCGGAGCCAAAAGGAACCGGCGAGAAGCGCGCGGGCGCCCAACGGCAACGGCAAGCGCACGGGAGGAATTGCCGCCGCGCGTCCTGACGCCTCGCACGACGAAGTCCAGTTTCGGAGCCGGTTTCCAGAAAATGGCGAACATGATCCTTTATGAAAATTATGGCGATGGGACTAGTCGCGCGTCCGCCAAGCACCGCACGTGCCTTCCGGCGGGATGCGCCTTGGAAACGGCGCCGCCCGTCCGCGCGGCGTTGGCGGACGCCGGCCTGGATTTCCTTGCCTTTCCCGGCTCTCGCCTCGCCAAACCCAGCGCTGGATTCACGCGATGATCGGCTGGACGCTAGGCCGCTACCTGTCCGCGCGATTCCTGCAGACCATCGCGGCGGTATTTCTAATGATTTCCGGCATGATCTATGTCGTCGATTTTGTCGAGCTTTTGCGGCGCGCCGGAAACATTCAGGGCGTCTCGGCCGGAAATATCGCCTACCTCTCCTTTCTGCGTGTTCCTTCGGTATCCGAGCAGATCATGCCGTTTTGCGTGTTGTTCGGCACGATGGCGACGTTTGTTAACCTGACCCGCAAATTGGAACTGCTGGTGGCCAGAGTGGTCGGCGTCTCGGTCTGGGGATTTCTGGTTCCTCCGCTCGCCATAGCGGCCGCGGCCGGAATTGGTTCGGTGGTGCTGTTCAATCCGGTCTCCGCGGTCATGAAGCATCGCGCGGATGCGATCGAGACGCGGCTTTTCGGCCGCAACGGCAAGCAAAATGACGACACAAGCTTGTGGATCAGGCAAAAAAGCGTCGATGGAGAGGCGTTCATAAGGGCCGGCCAAGTGTCGGCGGACGGCACCAACCTGACGTCCGCGGCCGCTTATGTCTACGATCGCGCCGGGACATTCGAGCAAAGGATCGAGGCGCAAACCGGTAAACTCCTGCCCGGTGTCTGGCAGTTCGACCATGCGCGGGTCACGGCGCCCGGAGAAGAGAGCTTTGCCGCGGGAACTTATCTTCTCGCCACTAGCCTTTCGCCGGAGGAGGCCGCCCGAGGCCCGATCGCGCCAGATTCCGTGCCGTTTTGGGACTTGCCGTCCTTGCGAGCCGCTGCCGAGACGGCGGGCCTCGACGGAACCCGCTACCGGCTCCAGTTTCACATGCTTCTGGCGAGGCCGCTCCTGTTTATCGCCATGGTTTTAATCGCGGCGGCATTTTCCTTAAGGTTTTTTCGTTTTGGTGGCATAGGGACGATGGTTTCCAGTGGCGTGGGCGCAGGGTTCGTGCTTTATGTGGCGGTGAAATTCGTCGGCGATTTGGGCGGGGCCGGTTTGCTAAGCCCGCTCGCCGCCGCTTGGTCCCCGGCCGTCGTCGCGAGCCTGCTCGGCGCGTTCGCTTTGCTGAATCAGGAGGACGGTTGATGGGGCGGCGTTTTTGCCCCGCCAGTGCAATCTCCGCCATCGTTGGGGCGCGGCGTTTTATCCGGCTTTCGCTCGCGCGGGTATTTGCTTTGTCCGGCGCCGCGCTGCTCGCTGGAGTTTTGCCGGCGGCGGCGCAGACACCCACCGGCCACGAGACGAAAAATGCTCGAGGCGAAACTGCAAAAATGTTCGTCGAGGCGGACGAACTTCGCTACGACACGGAAAAGAACATTGTTTCGGCCGAAGGCAACGCGAGGATCTATTACAAAGGCCGGACGCTCGAGGCCGGACGCGTCGTTTACGATCGCAATACCGGCCGCGTGTATGCCGAAGGTCACGCCAAATTGACCGAACGCGATGGGACAGTGCTGCATGGCGACCGGATTGACCTGACCGACGATTTCCGCGACGGTTTCATCGAAAGCTTGCGCGCCGATACTCCGCCAAAGCCATATAAGGACACGCTCGGCGCTAAAATCCCAGGGGCTCCGGCCAATACGGATACGACAGGGACCGTCACTGGCACCTACAAGACCTATTTTAGCGCGCCGCGCGCCGAACGCATCGGAGGCGATACCACCGTTTTCGACAAAGGCACCTACACGGCCTGCGAGGCCTGCAAGGACAATCCTGATAAGCCGCCATTGTGGCGGGTGCGCGCCAAGCGCATCATCCACAAGAACGACGAAAAAATGATCTATTTTGAAGACACTTCGCTCGAATTCCTCGGCATACCGATCGCCTATGTGCCGTTCTTTTCGGCGCCGGATCCAACCGTCACCCGCAAATCGGGAATTCTCTCCCCCTATCTAGCCACTAGCTCCTATGCCGGCTTCGGTGTCGGCATTCCGATCTTCTGGGCGCTCGCGCCAGACTACGACTTGACGTTCACCCCCACCTATTATTCCGAAGAAGGATTTTTCGCCAAGGCGGTATGGCGTCAGCGGCTGGAAACCGGTCAATACTACATCCAGGCGACCGGGATCGCTGAACAAAACCCGGGTATCTTTCCCCCAGCGCCCTTTGACGGCGGCAACCAGTCCTTGCGCGGCTCGGTCGAAAGCAAGGGCGAGTTCGCGATCGCCGATCAGTGGAAGTTTGGCTGGCAATTCACGCTTCTGTCGGATAAATGGTACCTGTTCGACTATAACGTGCCGAGCCAGAACATTACGTCGAATTATTTTGCCGAAACGACCTCGACGGTCTATCTCACCGGTCAAGGCGATCGTGGCTATTTCGATTTGCGCGGCTATTACTTCGAGGGCCTAACGAGCCAGGATTTTCAGCCGCAGCAGCCGGTCGCCCATCCGGTCTGGGACTACAACAAGACCTTCGACATCGACCCGGCCAAAACCTTTGGCATTGGCGGGCAAGCCGAATTCGATTTCAATCTGACCAGTCTTTCGGCGAGCTCGGCGAGCTTCCAATCAGTCGGGCCGCCGGTTCTGGACAAGGCCTTTGGCCTTTATAACATCTGCAACAGCACCATAACTCCCGCAAACCCCAAAGGCCTTTATGTTCCGGGCCAGGCCACCGGCGATTGCCTTCTGCGCGGCCTCGGCGGCGATTATACGCGCGTCACGGCCGAGGCGTCCTGGCAGCGCAAATACATCGATCCGATCGGCGAGGTCTTCACGCCTTTCGCCTTCGCGCGGCTTAACGGCGAATCGCTCGATATTAACACCACGAATTCCTATACGTTTGCGTCGGCCTTTGGCAGCTCGACTTACCTCAACGCTTCCCAGTCGAATTTTCTCGGCAACAGAGACGCAAGCTTGTTCGGCGAGTTCACTCCGGGAATAGGGGTTGAATATCGCTATCCCTTCCTTGCCAAAACAAGTTTTGCCTCGATGGTTTTCGAGCCGATCGTGCAGATCATCGCACGTCCAAACCAGGAAATTGGGTCGAATTCGCTCGTCAACCTGGACGCGCAGAGCCTCGTTTTCGACGATTCCACCTTGTTCGACTGGAGCAAATATTCGGGCTACGACCGGTTCGAGACCGGAACGCGGGCGAACTACGGTGCCCAACTCACCATGAATTTCAACAACGGCGGCTATGCCAACCTGATCGGCGGACAGTCCTATCAGGTAGCGGGCACCAACTCCTACGCGACACCGGATGCCGCTAATGTTGGATTAAGCTCGGGACTGGACACGAGGGCCTCCGACTATGTCAGCGCATTTACGATCGCGCCCAATTCGATTTTTTCTTTTATCACCAAGGCGCGGTTCGACGTCAGTTCGTTGGCGGTAAGGCGCCTCGATCTCATCACAAACTATAATTTCGGTGCGCTGACCGGCTCCATTCAATTCGCGGATTATGAGGCGCAACCCGTCATCGGCTACAGCGTGCGCCGCGAAGGGCTCTCGCTTTCCTCCCTCTATAAGATCACCGATCATTATTTCGCGCAGGGCAATATCACTTTCGACATGAGCCGCCAATATTATCCCGCCGCTTTGATTGGCTACTCAAATCCCGGCCCGTTCGCGATCGCGGCCGCTGGGGTGAGCGTCGGCTATCACGACGAGTGCACGACCTTTTCGGTCAATTACAGCTCGACTTATAACGATTATGGAAGCACCACCTCCTTGACCCGCAACCAAACCGTGCTGCTGCAACTGCAGCTGCGTACCCTGGGAGATGCCAAGGTAAGCGACACCTTCCTCAACTCGACGGCGCTCGACGGTGTGAAATATTGATTTTTCATGTCTTGCGTGTTTGCCGTCGCCCGGCGTCGGGTCTGGCGGGAGAGAGCCTGCTTAAGTCCGAAAAAGGAGAGAACTGGATCATGGAAACAGGAAACGATGCTCGCTGGCCAGGTGGCGCGCGCGTCGCTTATGTCCGCTTAAGTCGTTGCGTGGCCGTTGCCTTGATCGGCGCTTTCATGGCGCTCGCCGGCCTCCCCGCCTTCGCCCAGGAAATCGTCGCCAGCATCAACGGCGATCCGATCACGAACATCGATATCGACGAGCGGATAAAGATGCTTCGCGTTTTGCGCAAACCGGCGACGCGCGACGCCGCGATCGACAGCCTCTTTGCGGATCGCCTTGAAATCGATGAGGCTGGCAAATTTGGCATTTACCCGAAAGACAGCGACATTTCGCAGCAAATCGTCACGGTCGCGCAGGACATGAAACTTGCCCCGGAGGCCTTGGTCGAGGCACTTCAGCACGCCGGGGTGACGCCAGACCACTTCAAAGCTCATTTCCGCGCCGACCTTGGTTTTAATGTCCTGGTGCAAGCCTTGAACAAGGGCGTCGACGCGAGCGAGGAAGAGGTCCGCGCCGAACTCGCCAAGGAGGGCGGCAAGGCGGCCTCCGGAACCGAATATACGGTGCGTCAAATTATTTTCGCGATCCCCCGCTCCGCGACGGTCACGGACTTGACGGAGCGCGCCCACGAGGCCGAGCAATTGCGCGCGCGGTTCACCGACTGCGATAGCGGCCTTCCCCTTGTCCGCGCTATGAACGACGTGACGGTTCGCGATCCCCTGACCAAGACCTCGGTCGAAATCAGCGAAAGCCTCCGCCAATTGCTCGATAAAACGCCGGCGGGCCATCTCACGGCGCCGCAGCGCTCAAGCGAGGGACTTGAAATGATCGCGGTGTGCGCCAAGGGCGCGCCCAAGGACGATAGCGCGGCGCGGGCCGCGATCTCAAAAAAGATCCTCGCGGCGCATATCGCGTCCGACGGCGAACGGCGTCTCAAGGAATTGCGCGCGAGAGCCGTGATCGTGCAACGTTGACGGCGAGATCTTGATGGCGCGATCGCCGCCGGCAACCGTTCTTCCGCTGGCTTTGACGCAGGGCGATCCTTCGGGGATCGGTCCCGAGCTCACGTTGAAAGCCTGGCTCGGGACACATGATAAGCCAGACGCGCCGCCTTTCCTGGCGGTTGCCAACCCGGATTGCCTCGCGGCAATCGCGCGAGACTTGGACCTCAAGGTTCCCGTCAAGATCGTCGCCGGCGCCGAGGCCGCGCCGGTGTTTCGCCACGCCTTGCCGGTTTACGTCTTGAACCATTCCGTTGCCGGAAAGCCGGGCACGCCGGATGTGCGGGATGCGGCCGGAACCATCGCCTCGATTGAAACATGCGTGCGGCTCGTCCGCGGCGGCGAGGCTTCGGCCATCGTCACCAATCCGATCGCCAAGGAACTCTTCTATCGCGCAAGCTTTCGTTATCCGGGCCATACCGAGTTTCTGGCCGAATTGGCGGAGCGCTATTTTGGCGAAAGCGCGCGGGCGGTGATGTTGATCTGGTCGCCGCAATTCGCCGTCGTCCCGGCAACGATTCATGTTCCGCTCGCGCGCGTTCCGGCGCTATTGACGCGGGAACTCCTGGTCGAGACAGGCGTGATCGTGGCGGAAGGTCTCGCTTGGCGTTTTGGCATAAAAAAACCGCGCTTGGCGTTCACCGGGCTCAACCCTCATGCCGGCGAGGGCGGGACCATGGGACGCGAGGAGATCGAGGTCATCGCGCCCGCTCTCGCCGACCTCGCGGCCGCGGGAGTGGCGGTGAGCGGACCCCACGCGGCGGATACTCTGTTCCGTCCCAGCGCGCGCAAGAGCTATGACGCCGTCGTCGCCATGTACCACGATCAGGCGTTGATTCCGGTCAAAACCGTCGCCTTCGGGCACGCCGTCAATGTGACCTTGGGCCTGCCCTTGATCCGCACCTCGCCGGATCACGGGACGGCCTTCGACATCGCCGGCACGGGAAAAGCCGATCCGGCGAGCCTCATCGCCGCCTTGCGTCTCGCGGGCAAGCTCGCGCGGCGCGCCAGCCAAGCTCGCGGGAAATGACCGTGAGGTCCATTTTCGAATTTTCGCTATAATCCCAAAAATGCGAAAATCCCGGCCGCGACCCATCCCGGCAAGCCGGCTCGACGGCCTTCCGCCGCTGCGCGAGGTCGCCGCCGCGCATGGACTCTTGGCGAAAAAATCCCTCGGTCAGAATTTTCTTTTCGATCTCAATCTCACCGGCCGCATCGCGCGCGCCGCCGCGCCGCTGACCAATGCGACCATTTTCGAGATCGGCCCAGGCCCCGGCGGGCTCACGAGGGCGTTGCTCGCCGAAGGCGCGCGCAAAATCATTGCGGTCGAGCGCGACGGGCGCTGCCTCGCGGCGCTGGCGCAGATCGCGGATCATTATCCGGGGCGGCTCGAGGTCATCGAAGGCGATGCGCTGGAGACTGATCTTGCCGGGCTAATAGGTAACGACAGCCCGGCACGCGCGTGCGCCAACCTGCCCTATCACATCGCGACCCCGCTTCTTGTCCGCTGGCTTCAAACCGAGCCATGGCCGCCCTGGTTCGACCGGCTTGTTTTGATGTTTCAACGCGAAGTGGCCGAGCGCATCGTCGCGGCCCCGGCGGAGCGCGCCGCCTATGGGCGCCTCGCGGTGTTGTCCAATTGGCGCTGCGAGACCCGCATTCTTTTCGATATTCCCGCCGCGGCCTTCACGCCGCCGCCCAAGGTCAGATCCTCCTTGGTCGAGCTCGTGCCCCGCCCGGCGCCGCTCGCTTGCGACCCAAAACTGTTGTCGGAAGTGACCCAAGCGGCCTTCGGACAAAGGCGCAAGATGCTGCGGCAATCGCTGAAATCGCTTGGCCGAGGCGATGCCGTCAGTTTACTCGCCCGCGCAGGCATCGATCCGACATTGCGGGCGGAGGAGATCGGCATAGAGGGATTTGTCGCTTTGGCGCGCGCACTTGGGGACGAGCGGGCCGGTCATCCGGGCTGGAAACCCAGTCCCGCGCCCAAATGACCGGGGCCGTAAGCTCGTTCGTTTGCGCTAGAGCCGGAAACTGAGGGATGCGTAGATCAAGTCGCCGGGGACCCGGTTTTGGACGGCGAACTCATGAAACCACCGGGCGCTAAAGTCGACCTCTTGGGCCCCTGCCTTGAGCGTATAGCCGAGCAACGGCCCGACGGCCGCCACGCGTCCCCTGAAAGGGCCAAATTGGTCGCCCGAGCCGTGGTCATTCGTCACCTGCTGATCGAAGTAGCCGCCGACGCCCGCGGCAAGACCAAACGGGAAGTGCTGATTGAGCGCCCATTCGAAATGGAGCTCGTCGCCGCTCTGGTAATTGGTTGCCGTGTTGAGCGCGTTGAGCGTGAGGCCAAGCGCGCCCGTGACCTCGATGCCGGTCTGCAGACCGAGGTACGTATAAGCCCCCTTGAGATCGAGGGCGGGGCGGTTCAGGCCCGTCAGCGACAACCGGTTGGGTTCAAAGTTTCCCGTTGGGGCGAAGCCGGTCAGGATCACGTTCCAATGTTGCTCGCCCGCATGCCAGCCAAGGATGGCGCTGTATTCGGTATCCGCGATGCTGGCGATCTCGTCGGCGAGGCTAACCCGCTGGGCCGGGCCCACGGGAGCGCCCTCCGTGAAATTCGCCGTAGCCCGGTTCGAGGCGAAAGGAACCGTTACGGCGAAGCCCGGGTCGGCACCGAAAAGCTTAAAATCCGGAAACCAGGCAGTGATCGCGATGTCGGCGACGAAATTTTCGGTGACCCTCGTGCTGCTCCTGGAGTCGATGGCGGGGAAGAGACTACCGCCGGCCTGATAAAGAACAAACGTGTCCAAGAAATAAACGCCCGGCGGCGGTGTGTATCCCGACATCGGGAGAGTGAGGCCAAGAATGTATTCGCTGAGCCCACGCTCCGTGGCATTTGCCGGCTCGACCATCGACAGGCTTCCCGCGAGACAAATCGCGCCGCAAGCCGTTCGCATGGTGGACCATTGCCTCATCGGTCCAGTTCTCTTGGCGCCACTCAAGGCGCGCCCGCGCGCCGAGTGAGCTTTGTCGAAAGACGAAATGGCACACCGCGCCACGGTAATACCTTTCGCGCGAACCTTCGAGGCGCCTCATGGAAGATTCCAAGAGTGTTGCAATTCGGCCACAGCGGCCGATCGGCGCTGGTCAATCGCGAAATCTTCGAGGGCGGGCTAGCCCGTTTTGGGAGACAGGTTGCGAGCCTCTAAGGCGCTCTACTCCCCCCGCCTCACATCCGGCGGCGTTGCCTCTTCCGCGAGCAGCTTTAGGGCCGCGTCCAGGCCCATCTGCGTCTGCTCTTGCGAGCCGAGCCGCCGGATCGAGACGGTGCGCCGGGCTGCCTCCTTCTTGCCGACGACCAAGAGGACCGGCACCTTGGCCAGCGAATGCTCGCGCACCTTATAAGTGATTTTCTCGTTGCGAAGGTCGCCCTCGACAACAAGCCCGAGTTTTCGCGCCGCCGCCATCGCTTCACAAGCGTAATCGTCGGCCTCCTGGGTGATCGTCGCGACAACGATCTGCAACGGCGACAGCCACAAGGGCAGATGCCCGGCATAATGCTCGATAAGGATACCGGTGAAGCGCTCGAGCGAGCCGAACACGGCGCGGTGAATCATCACCGGCGTCGTCTTCTCGCTGTGCGGCCCGATATAGAAAGCGCCTAAGCGGCCGGGCAGGTTGAAATCGACTTGCGTCGTGCCGCATTGCCATTCGCGCCCGATCGCGTCGCGCAAAATGTATTCGAGCTTTGGGCCATAGAAGGCGCCTTCGCCGGGATTGATCGCGGTCTTGGCGCCGCGCCCTTTGAGCGTCTCGAGGACACGGGACAAGGCCGCCTCGGCCCGGTCCCAGGCCTCGTCCGAGCCGACTCGCTTTTCCGGCCGCGTCGACAATTTGATCGCGATGTCCTCGAACCCGAAATCCTGGTAGATGGAAAGGATGAGGTCGTTGACCTTCAAGCTCTCCTCCATGATCTGATCCTCGGTGCAAAAAATATGCGCGTCGTCCTGGGTGAAGGCGCGCACCCGCATGACGCCATGAATCGCGCCCGACGGCTCGTAGCGGTGGACGATGCCGAATTCGGCGATTTTCATCGGCAGGTCGCGATAGGATTTGAGGCCGTTCTTAAAGATTTGAACGTGCCCAGGACAATTCATCGGCTTTAGGGCGAAGACGCGTTTATCCTCGGTCTGGGTGATAAACATGTTCTCGCGAAACGTCTGCCAATGGCCGGAAGTTTCCCAAAGCGCGCGGTCGAGCAGTTGCGGGGTATTAACCTCGATATAGCCAAGTAGGCTCTGGCGCCGCCGCATGTAGGAAATCAGCGTCTGGAACAAGGTCCAGCCCTTGGGGTGCCAGAAAACCGTTCCCGGCCCTTCCTCCTGAAAATGGAACAAATCCATTTCCCGCCCCAGCCGGCGATGATCCCTGCGCTCCGCCTCCTCGAGCTGCTTCAAGTAGGCGCTAAGTTCCGCGGGGTTGGCGAAGGCCGTCGCGTAGATCCGCTGGAGCATGGGTTTTGTCGAATCGCCGCGCCAATAGGCGCCGGCGAGCTTCATCAATTTGAAGGCGTTGCCGATCTTGGCCGTAGAGGTCATGTGGGGGCCGCGGCAGAGATCGAGCCAGTCGCCCTGCTTATAAATCTTCAAGGTCTCATTGGAGGGGATCGCATCGACGAGTTCGACCTTGAAAGCCTCGCCATGGGCCGCGAACCATGCCTTGGCCTCGTCGCGCGTCCAGATTTCCTTCGTGAATGGTTTGTCGCGGGCGATAATCTCGGCCATTTTTTTTTCGATCGCGGGAAAATCCTCCGGCGTGAAAGCCTCCGCGCGATAGAAATCGTAATAAAAACCGTTCTCGATCACCGGCCCGATGGTGACTTGCGTGCCGGGAAAGAGCGTTTGCACCGCCTCGGCGAGGACATGCGCGGCGTCGTGACGGATGAGTTCGAGCGCTCTCGGGTCATCGCGGGCGACGAACTCGATTCTAGCGTCGCTCGTCAAGGGATCGGCGAGGTCGCGCAAGGTTCCGTCGAGCGCCATCGCGACGGCGCGCTTGGCGAGCGATGGCGAAATGCTTTTGGCGATATCGAACCCGCTGACGCCAGGCTCGAACGGGCGGGACTCTCCATCCGGGAACGTTACGGAAATCAAGGCTTTCGCTCCTTTTTGCTCACTCGCCGATACCAATCGGCGTAAGCTCTTGCCGACACTTTCGGCGGCACCGCCGATTTGAAGTCCACGGAATCTATTCTTTAATCACACTGGCCGCGCAAGCGTGCCGTGCCGTCCCGAGGCGCTTTGGAGGCGCGGGGAGCGTCATAGTGTCGCGGCGCAGAAACACAACCGTTGCAGGCAAACAAACGCTTTGCCGCGACGGGGATATTTGTTATTGCAATATCGGCAATCATATGCTTTGATGTTAAGGAACCTACAGCAAGGATCAAGGAACTTTTGTTTGATGAATGATCATACTCATATTTGACGCAAAATGATCATATTCATATTTGACGCAAGAGGAGTTCTTCTTTTTTCGAAACCAAGTGTTTGCCATGCCGGCCGTTTCCGCCGCCGCCGCGGCTTTTTAGCCAGTTTGCTCATTATCCGGAAAGGAGCCTTCGCCATAAAAATGTCAGGGCTTGTTATTCGTCAAGAAATTATCTAACCGAGGACTCTCTTCCCGTCCGCGATTCGCCCCGGCCGCTCTTGGCAGTCGCGGTTACGATCGGAGTTCTCGATGCCAGTGCCACATCGGTCGTTGAAATAATTATCACTGATACGGGTGTAAAATGAACTTTTTCGACATCAATTCCGAGGTCTGCAACCTGCGCGCCGAGGAGGAGCGTATTCTTGCTTCCTTCACCCGGCGCTTGATCGAGATCGCCGCCGTCGCGGGAGCGCGCGGATCGGCCCATTCTCCAACCGCGGCGCTCAATGCGATGCGCCTGCCCGCGATCACCCTCGACCAGCACGGGTTTGTCGCCGACGTGAACGCCGCGGCGGAAACCATTTTCGACAACGACGTCAAGATCAAGGACCGGCGACTTTTCGTTCGCGACCCCGCGGCCCGGGCCCTCCTGAAAGAAGCCATCGATCAATTGAGAACCTCGCCCCGTCTCAACCCGTTGGCTACCGACCCGATCGTCGTTCAGCGGCATGACAGATTGCCGGTTCTCGTGCGAATTTGGCCTTTCGCCGGGGCGGCGCACTTGCCCGCGCAGGACGCGGGCGCGCTTTTGACGTTAAATGCCTTGGGGCCGAAACCAGGGCCGCCCGCCGCGATCCTCGCCAGGACATTCCGCCTTACGCCTTCGGAGGCGAAGCTCGCCTGCGTCATCGCCCGCGGCGCTTCTCCGGACATCGCGGCTCGAGAATTGAAGATTTCGCGGGAGACGGCGCGTAATCAGTTGAAATCGGTGTTTGCCAAGACCGACACACATCGCCAAAGCGAACTTGTCGCGCTGCTTTTGCAGGTCGAATGACGGGCTTGCAAGCGTCGCGGCGCGCAACCCCAAGCGCGCACTAGGGCCGCTCAAAACAGGACGCATTGATCCTCCCCTGCTTCCGGCACGCTCGCGCCGGAGCGTTGTTCCGCGGGCTTCGCGGCGCGGGCGAGATTATACGCGGAGTTGATCAAGGCAATATGCGAAAAGGCCTGCGGAAAATTACCGACAAGACGTTTCG
>JBATYB010000448.1:0-5655 GCA_049673825.1 Methylocella sp.
GGAAAGAAGAGCACGCGATCATAAACAAGTCGGTCGCGAAACGGCAGTCAAAGCTCACACCGCAAGCGCTTGCCTCTGACGTTTTTGCCTTGATAGAAAATGAGCACCCGGCTCTGCTCAAAGTTTATCGCGACCTTGCTCATCTCGACGGTGACGTGCCTACCGAGGGCTTGCGCATACCGGGACAAGGGAAGCCTGAAATCATCAATGATCTTCTTATGACCGGAGTGCGGTTCAAAGGCGTGAAAGGTTCAGGGGGTGAAATCGCCCGTACGCGTTCCGCCGAACAGGCAAAACTTGTGGCCAAGATTTTCGAGCTTGGTGGTGGCGGACGTAGCTACTTCCTGCCAATAGAGAAAGACGTGATCGAAAGACAAATTCGCCGAATTGATGATCACCTTAAAGCGCGTCGCGCTAAGGCTAAAGAACTGATTGAAGCGCGCACAAGCGATGCGGAAATTGGACGGAAGGCATTGGATATGGTCCTCGCACGACTTTGATCCACTTCCACGCCCCGCGCCTGCTCGCGGCTGGAGTCATTCAAATTTTGTGCGACCCGCTCGATCCGCTGCGTCGCGTCCTCTTCGGCCAGGCCGGCCGGCGAATCGCCCGCCCGCGCCGGAAACGAACGAAACCCATGCGCGGCATGAGCGTGCGCAAATCAGACCGTCACCTGGGCGCCGAGCTCGACGACGCGGTCGGAAGGAATCGCGAAGAAATCGGTCGCGTTCGCCGCTTGCCGCGACAGCGCGATAAAAAGCCGGTCCTGCCACAAAGGCATTTCCGACTTGGGAGCAGGCCTGATTGTCCGGCGGCCAAGAATGAAAGACGTAGTCATGATGTCGCATTTCATGCCGGCTTTGCGCAGCAGAGCGAGCGCCGCCGGAACACGCGGGCTTTCCATATAGCCGTAATGCAAGATCACGCGGGTGAAATCCTCGGAAAGCTTTTCGATTTGATAGCGCTTGCCGGCTGAAACACGGGGCGTATTTTCGGTCAATACCGACAAAAGCCAGACGCGTTCGTGCAAAACCTTGTTGTGTTTGAGATTGTGCAAAAGAGCAGGAGGCGCGATCTCGGGCGAATTGGTGAGGAAAATCGCGGTTCCGGCCACCCGTGTCGGTTTCGATCTCTCAAGCATCCGGATGAGATCGGGAATTGGGATCGAATCGCGGCGGAATTTCTCTGTGAGAAGATTGGTGCCGCGAACCCACGTCCACATCACGATCATTGCGCAGCCCGCGAGCAGCAGAGGCACCCAGCCGCCATCGACGACCTTCGTGAGATTGGCGGCAAGAAAAGCAAGATCGATCACAAGGAATCCGGACACGAACAGCGCGGCGAGCCAGACCGGCCAATGCCAGCATTTCCACACGACCACGAACGCCAGTGCGGTGGTCACCACCATCGTGCCGGTCACCGCGATGCCATAGGCGGAGGCCAGCGCGCTCGAACTCTTGAACAAAAGCACCAGCAGGAGAACCCCGAGCAAAAGCAGACGGTTGATGCGCGGAATGAAGATCTGGCCTTCCTGTGTCTCCGAGGTGTGCAAGATAAGCATCCGCGGCAACAGTCCGAGCTGGATCGCCTGGCGGGCCAGGGAGAAGGCGCCGGTGATGACGGCCTGGCTCGCGATGACCGTGGCAATCGTGGAAAGGATGACCAGCGGCAAAAGAGCCCAGTGCGGCGCAAGCAGGAAGAACGGATTTTCCACCGCCGGCGGATCGGCGAGCACGAGCGCCCCTTGGCCGAGATAGTTCAAGGTCAGCGCCGGCAGCACGAAGACCATCCACGCCGTCTGAATGGGCGCGCGGCCAAAATGGCCCATGTCCGCGTAAAGCGCCTCCGCTCCGGTCACCGCAAGAAATACCGAACCCAGCACCACAAAACCGAGCATGCCGTGGCCGAACAGAAACCTTAAGCCGTGGACCGGATTGAAGGCTTGAAGGATGCGTGGCGCGTCGCCGATGTGGGCCGCGCCGAGAAAGCCGATCGCCAGAAAAAAAACCGCCATGACCGGGCCGAAGAAGGCCGCGACGCGCGCGGTCCCGCGCCTCTGCGCCCAGAAGATCGAAATCAGAATGACGATGGTGATCGGGAGGATATAGGCCGAAAAAACCGGCGTGACGAGATCGAGGCCTTCAATCGCGGAAAGGACCGAGATCGCCGGCGTGATGACCGCGTCGCCCGAAAACAAAGCCGCCCCCGCGACGCCGAGGAAAAAAACCGGGGCCACGCCATGGCCGAGCGCCGCCTGGGTGAGCGCCATCAGCGACAAGGTGCCGCCTTCGCCCTTGTTGTCGGCGTACATAAGAAACAACACATATTTTGCGCTCACCGTGAAAAACAATGCCCAGATGAGCAGGGACACGGTTCCGGTGACCCCTGTTTCGGTCACCCCCGCGGCTTTGATATGATTAAGCGATTCGCGCAACGCATAGAGCGGGCTCGTCCCGATGTCGCCATAGACGACGCCAAGCGACCCCACCGCCATCGCGGCAAACGAGGTTTTTCGCGGGACGGCGGAATCGCAGGCCTCGCGCCGCGCGGTCGGCGGCCCTTGCTCTTGCGCGATTTGGTGCCCCATTCGAATGCCCTTCGGGGCCGTCGTGGTGCGCCGGTGCCACTGGCGGCACCCGGCTGTTGCAACGCAATATAGCCTCTTCCCGGCCAGGAGAGAAGGGGGTGGTTTTGCCCGAAGATCCGGTGCCCGCGCCGGCCGCCGTTATGATACGCGCCGGGATAAGCCCCTTCGAGCCAAAGCCGCCGCGCCTTGCGATCCATGAGCGTCATGAAACATGAACCGCGGAGATGCCGGCGGTTTTGCGATAAGCCCCCGCGGAGCTTAGAGATAACGTTTCATACCGGCAATGGCCATGGGGGACGTGGGATTTTTACCGAGCATCCGGCGCGCGACCTTGCGCGAAGCATGCGGCGTTTGGGCGCGAGCGCGGGGCGGCCCTCGAACACACAACGAACGAGCGCCATCTTTCCGGGTAACCTTTACGACGATTCCACCCTTTACCTAACTTTCGCCGCGGCGTCATAATTGTTTTGGACCTCCCGCCGTGGGCGAAGCGACCCGCGAACGGCGGTGAAGAACGGCCGAACATCGCGGCTGCGGCGAAGGCTAAGAGCGGGGGGTGATGCGAACCACGGTGAAAGCGGGCAGGCGGCGGGCAGCGGAGGCGCGCGCGATGGCGGCGTCTCTGTCACCCGCATTTGCAGCCATGTGCTAGCGGTGAAGGATCGTGTCCCTCGCCTTCCACTGCGACAAAGCCTTATGTTCACACGTTACCCCTAGGATTTCTTCCCCTCTCGCCGGTGGACGCCGCTATGGTGAATTGCGGACCAGGAGTGAAAACATTTCCCGCGTTCTCCAAAGGCGCAGGCGAGCGAGCACCTTCAAACCGCCCCACCGTGATCTCGAGTCAGTCAATCTGGACGACGTTAAGATATGGCAAGCGTGTGGCAAGACAGACAAAGGCATAAGAGATGCGCGTAGCGACCAACTCACCATGAAAAAATGACGTTCCTGATAAAGCAAATATTCTTCCAATACCATCCGCTTCCATCGCGCCATGAGTTCGGACCACGTTTTCCGGGCGGGATGCTCGACGATCAAGTCCTCTGCATAGCCAAGCCGGTAGTCTCGGGCGCGGGCTCGAAAGGACCAATCCATGTCTTCAGCCACACAGTTCCTGAATGGCCCCACCGCATCGAAAACTTTACGCCATACGAACATATTGCCAGTACCGGTGAATCCAACCCGGTTTATGTAACGTTCAAAATCAAACGCGAAAACCATTTCGAATGCTTCGATCGGATTCGGACGGAGCGGGTCCTCGCTGGTGACAATAACGCGGCCGCCGATAAAATCGTAAGCCTGAATTGCAACAATCCCTTTCTCGATCCAGTCGAGATTGGGCAGACAGTCCGAATCGATAAACGCCAGGATGCTTCCCTTGGAAGCGGCGACCCCGGCATTGCGAGCCGGACCAGCGCCTTGCTCGTTGGCATGGATAACCTTTGCAGCCGGCGCCGCCCCCCGAACGGCTTCCATGCCGCAACTCGAGTTGTTATCCGCGACGATAATTTCGAAACGATCGCGGCGGAATGTTTGTCTATCGAGAAGCGATACGCAGCTCTTCAATGTCGCAAGGCTGTTATAGTGCGGGATCACCACCGACACCAAGGGCAGCGGTGCGCCGTTGTTGGCCGCGCTATAATCGGATGATTCCGCGTTCATGGCCAAATATATACCATCATCCAGAGCACCCCGATTTGTTCGCGGCACTGCGCATAAAGCGCATGATAGATATTTTCCAACGTGCCGTCGTAGGTCCAAAGATCGAAATAATCTTAGAGCGTGCTTTTCGGCGGAAGGTCGTTGGGCACATAGCACCATTGGTACCCTGTGCTCAACACGTACATGACCCTCCGCAATCTTTGCTTGCAAAGCTTGCTTCGCCCATTCACGACCTCGCGCACATCGAACTTGCGCTTGCGCCCGCCACGTTTGGCCGGGGGAATGAGCCGCTCTATGTGCGACCATTCCTCGTCCGCGAGATCGCTCGGATAACGTGGCTTGTCACGATTGCATTTCAGGCGGTTTTCAGACGTCCACATTGGCGGCTCCTCCTCGAATCAGGCCGCCTCCCTTGAATCCCAACAGATTCATCCGATTCAACTACTTTCCGTACGGCCGTCCTAAGGCCTCGCGTGGGGCTCCCTGCGCGCGCGGGCGCCAAGCCGAAAAAGAATTCCCGGCCTCGGATTTGTTTCCGCATTTCGGGGGACCGGCGCCTAAGTTCGCCCCACGCCTCCCCCCGCGCGCTGGGCCATTAAGGAATCGCTCGCATGGTGTTTCGTTTTGCTGCCCTCGCACGCGGACGCCGGCCACGGCGAGCCGCCGGAATACTTTTGGCTGCCTCCCCGGCTCATTACCTGTCGCGGAGATTGGCGGGCCGTTGCGCGTGCGGCGCGCCTGTCGGCCCGGCGCGCGGAAGGTGTGGACGGACGGCGTTGTGCTCAACTTTTGGCTTGAAAGCTAAAACGCGCCGAGCCATGCTGGAACATGTTTGGCCGCTTTCGCCAGGGAGCCACGCGGCTCCAAGTCAGTCTCGTGGGAGGCCGCCGCGACGGCGGCAAGGTCCGGCACGAGCACGTCGCGGGCTTGGGTTCGATCGTCGAGCCGATGACGATTGTCGGCCGCCCGGCGTTTTGGAACCGGCTGCGCGAGCGGCTCTATAAGCTTGTCAATCGCATCGGCGACGCGCAAGGCAATATCCTCGACGCCGTTCATGCGCGGAGCCTGATGGTCGCGGTTGACGTGCAACGCGCCTTGCAACGTGAAAATGCCGAGGCCGATGAAAAATTCTGGGCAAGCTTTCGGGGCAAACACGCGGCCACGGCCGAGGGTCGCGGAGAACCTGCCGCGACGGCTTCGCGCGCGGCCGCTGATGCAGAGCCAAGAGCGGCGGAAGCCGGGAAGAATGCCGCCGTTGCCAAGCAACGGCTCGATCCGCCGGCGAACGGCGAGGGCGTATCGGGCGGGCTCGGCAAGCCGATGACGCGAGAGGATTTGATCAAGGCAGCGGGCATCTCCACAAGCCACGCGAACCACATCATGCGGGTCGCCGAGCTCGGCGAGAG
>JBATYB010000449.1:0-2208 GCA_049673825.1 Methylocella sp.
TAAAGCTTGAGATTTTTGACCCCGATTTCGTGCAAGAAAGCCTTCGGCCGGTCGAGCCGCGCGGTATCGATATTCACGGCTACCACCGTGAAATCCTTCGAACCGAGCATGCCTTGCAGCCGGTCGAGCGCGGGCATTTCTTGGCGGCAGGGCAGGCACCATGTCGCCCAAAGGTTGAGCAGGACCGTGCGCCCTTTGAAATCGGCCAGACTTGCTTTCGTCCCTTCCGGCGTGTCGAAAGCGAGCTCCGGAAGCGGCTTCGGCCGTGGCGCAAGGGTCAAGGCGGCGATCTCGCCATGCACCAGCGGTTTTAGCCGCGCCGCCAGCTCCGCCGCGCCGGGACAGGCCGGGTCTTCGGCGGCTTCCTTGCCGTCCGGCGCCTTGATCCCGTATAGGACAAAAGCTAGCGCCACGCAGGCCAGGGCCGCCGCCGCGAACGCGACACCGCGCGAAACCAGCGATGCGCGCTCCTGTTTAGAGTTAGGTTGGGTCATGCGGTCATTGGTTTTTTGAAGAGCGCGAGAAGATGACCAACAAAATGTGGGGCGGCCGGTTCGCGCGCGGCCCCGGCGCCATCATGGAAGAAATCAATGCCTCGATCGGCTTCGACTTTCGGCTCGCTCTCCAAGATATAGCAGGTTCCAAGGCGCATGCCGCCATGCTGGGGCACACCGGGATATTGGAGCGCGCGGACGCGCAAGCGATCGGCAATGGCTTAGACGAAATCGCCCGCGAAATCGAGGCCGGATCGTTCAATTTTTCGCGCGCGCTCGAAGATATCCATATGAACATCGAGGCAAGGCTTACGGAATTGATCGGACCCACGGCGGGGCGGCTTCACACGGCGCGCTCGCGCAACGATCAGGTCGCGCTCGATTTCCGTCTCTGGGTTCGCGACACCATCGACGCGCTCGATCAACAGGTTCGCGGCCTGCAACGGGCGCTTGCCGAAAAGGCGCTCGCCCATGCGGCAAGCGTGATGCCGGGGTTTACCCATCTCCAACCGGCCCAGCCGGTCACCCTCGGTCATCATCTTTTGGCCTATGTGGAGATGTTTGCGCGGGACCGTTCACGCTTGCGCGACGCCCGCTCCCGCCTCAATGAATCGCCGCTCGGCGCCGCGGCGCTGGCTGGAACCTCGTTTCCGATCGACCGGGCGATGACCGCGAAAGCGCTCGGGTTCGACCGGCCGGCGGCGAATTCGCTCGACAGCGTGGCCGATCGCGATTTTGCATTGGAAACGTTGAGCGCTGCCGCGATTTGCGCCGTTCACCTGTCCCGCTTCGCCGAGGAGATCGTGCTCTGGGCAACGCCGCAATTCGGATTTGCCTCTTTGTCGGATGCGTTTTCGACCGGGTCGTCGATCATGCCGCAAAAGGGCAATCCCGACGCGGCGGAACTCATCCGGGCCAAGGCTGGCCGGATCATTGGCGCGCTCAATGCCCTCCTTATCGTGATGAAGGGGCTGCCGCTCGCCTATTCGAAGGATTTGCAGGAAGACAAGGAAGGCACTTTCGACGCCCTGCATTCGCTTTCGCTGTGCCTGGCCGCCATGACTGGAATGGTTGGCGATCTTACGCCCGATCTCGATCGCATGAAGGCCGCCGCGGGCGCGGGCCATGCCACCGCCACCGATCTCGCCGATTGGCTGGTGCGGACGCTGAAACTTCCGTTCCGCGAGGCGCACCACATCACGGGCCGCCTAGTTGCCATCGCCGCCGCGCAAAAAAAGGGCCTTGAAAAGCTGTCTCTCCCCGAAATGCGGGCGGTCGAGCCGCGAATCAGCGAGGCCGTTTTCGCGGTGCTCGGCGTCGAGAACTCGGTGCGCAGCCGGACCAGCTTTGGCGGCACCGCGCCCAAATGCGTGCGCGCGCAGGCCCGGCTGTGGCTGAAACGGCTTGCAAAGTAGGGGATCGACCGAAACAGGATTAGCGCGGTTTGATGATCGCCTTGCAATGGGGGCTAAGGTGCCTGACGTGCCGCACCAGGCAAGCGTGAATTCTGTCGTGATCGGGAATGTCGTGCGCGCAAAAGCGAAAGGCGTCATCGTGGCATGCATGCTGGGCAAGGGCGCCCCCGGTCCCCAGCAGCGAGAACAAAAGTGCAGCGGATGCGCATTTCAAAATGATTTTCATTTCTCTTATTATCCTAGGGTTCGGACTCAAATAAATCATAGCCAATAGGCGAAAGTAGCCACAAGGCAGAGGG
>JBATYB010000450.1:0-3804 GCA_049673825.1 Methylocella sp.
TCGTCCTTGTATTTCTTCTCGATCTCTATGGCGTGATTTACGGAACCTTTGAGGAGCCGATGATACCAAAACCGATCGATGAAATAGAACAGGCAAGTTCCAAAGACGCCGAAGAGGGGGATGAGGGTCGCGAATTGGACACGGAAAGACCCAAAATCGAGGCTCAGTTTCTTGTCAAGCAAGAACCCGATCGAGGCGAAGAGCGCGAGAAGGATTGTGACGAACATGCCCCGAATTCGCATGCTGATGTCGTTGAAATGCTATTGCACCTCAACGATAGTTTTCCAAATTTCGATGACTTCTTTGCGCTGTTCGTCCTGCATTATTTTATCGTCATCAATGGGAATCCCTAAAGTCAAACAGCTCCAGAATTTCTGAAAACGTCTTTTCGAGGGTATGCGTCGGACCGACGTGTTCTCGCTCCTTGATTTTTTGTTCCCGCTCGACCTCCTCAGCTGTCCAATGGGTTACATCTTGTAACAATTTATATTCGGGACGTTTATGGGCCTGTCCGTATTTTGCCCATACGTCATCGACGCCGCAATCAAGCGCCATCGCTACATCTTTCATCAGGTTGTCGCCAACATACACGCAATCTGCCTTGGTCAGGCCGAGATTACTGATGATCGCGTTCAGCACCGTCGCGTCGGGCTTCCTTGATCCCTTGGGCGTGAAATTCTGTTTCGTGTACTTCAGCTCATAGTGTTCTGCTGGATACTTTCGGAAATCTTCGGCTGATAGCCCTTCGGGTAACAAATGGTCTTCAGGACAGAACACGTAATCAAGGACGCCGTCTAAGCCGAGACGACGGACGCGATAGTTTGAATAGAATGCCATCGACTCAGTGTAGCCGATTATCTTCGTGCCGTGACCTTTGATTTTTAGCAGGGTCTCTGCCGCCGTCGGATAAAGCCTCAGGTACTCGCGGCGCTGCTGGCGGTAGGCCTTGATCGGTGCCGCGAACATCTTCGTCGCTGGCTGACCTTTGAGAATGGGTTGGAGCGAGGGAAGCTCCTCGATCAGGAACGAGTACTCCGATGTTCCATGTCTCTGATGCACCGCAGAGATTTCAGGAATTAGCTTTTCCTTTGGGATGCCGCTAATCCCGACGATTCCGTCCAGCATGCAGGAAAAGCAATTAAACCACAGCTCCACCCAATCGAAGAGCGTATTGTCCGGGTCGGTCATAAACGCGGTCTTAATTGGCACCATTGCTCGCTCGGTTATCTAATTGGCGACTCATTTCCGACAGCATTGATAGCTCAACGCTCATTATACAAGGTTAACAGGCCTCAGACGAAAAGTGTGACAGGCGCACGTCCCGGGCTATTTAAGTGGCCAAGCGGAAATGGCCGGATTGGGTCAAACCAACCGTCGCGCAGGGCCGCGCCATCCCTCCGCCAAAAGTACCAAGTTTCCGCGCGATCCCACTCGTCTAAAGCCCGCCGCATGTATGAGGTCCTTGGGTACTTAGCCTCGCCATTCATACCAAAATTTTTCAGGTGAAGCATTTTGGTACGATTGGCAAACCCGAACGGAGCGAAAATTTGGGGGCGGAAAACCCGCGCGCGCGTCCACCTATGCATTTTGGCGCACGGCTTCGATTATTTTGCGCATCACGCTGGGAAAAGCCTCCTTGTCGAGGCCGCAATCGGGCACGAAACGGTAGCCTTTTGGCGCGCGCCGCCCGGTTGGAACTTCCGCCACATAAATGTCGAGCCGCAAGGCGAAATGGGTGAACGCATGCGTAACCTCGCGACCGAGCTTCCGGTAAGACGCTTCAACCGGCGCCTGGCTTGCCACCGAGGCCGCGTCGAAATGGGTTTCCCAAGCGGTTCCGGGTATTTCCTTCATGCCGCCGAGGAGCCCCTCGGGTGGCCGCGTGCGGACGAGAACCGCGCCGTCCCGGCGGCGCACGAAAAACACGGCGCCCTGGCGCAGCGGCCTCTCCCGCCGTGGCGCCTTGCGCGGCAGGCTTTCGGGACAGCCCGAGGCATGGCCGCGACAAAATTTTAGCAAGGGACAAATGTCGCAAGAAGGGTGTTTTGGCGCGCAGATTATGGCGCCAAGGTCCATCATTGCCTGCGCGAAATCGCCGGGCCGCTCGACCGGCACCATGGCGGCGGCCTTCGCCCTGATCTCGGACCTTGCCGCCGGCAGCGGCGTGTCAACCGAAAAAAGGCGCGCCAGCACCCGCTCGGCATTGCCGTCGATGGCCGCCGCGGGGCGCCCGTATGCGATCGCCGCAATGGCCGCCGCGGTATAGGGCCCTATGCCGGGAAGGTCCCGCAACCCCGCTTCCGTATCCGGAAACTTGCCCTTGAGCGGTCCCGCGACAATTTTGGCGCACGCATGGAGATTTCGTGCGCGGGAGTAGTAGCCAAGGCCGGCCCAGGCCCGCATCACCTCCTCGGCGCTCGCTTGAGCTAACAGGCCGACATTGGGCCACCGCGCCAGAAAGCCCAAGAAATAGGGCTTTACGGCCGCGACCGTCGTCTGTTGCAGCATGATTTCCGAGAGCCAAACCTTGTAGGGGCCGGCGGGCTCGCCCGGCAAGGCGCGCCAAGGCAGATCGCGGCGATGGCGGTCATACCAGGCAAGAAGAGCAGCAGCGGCACCGGCGCGCGCGTCAAGGCTCGTGTTGAACGCCATAGATGCGCCTCGTTTGACCGCTCTTATCCTAGCGATCGAGATGGGGCAAAGCAAAGGGGTCGAAAGATGAGCGCTAACGTCAAGCCGATACCCGAGGGGCACCAAGGGGCAATACCCTATCTGACCGTGCGCGACGCCAGCAAAGCCATCGCGTTTTACAAAGCCGCTTTCGACGCGGCGGAGGTGCTTTGCATCGAGCATAGGGGCAAGGTGGGACATGCGGAACTCGAAATCGGCGGGGCCAGGATCATGCTTTGCGACGAATTTCCCGACCACGATGCCTTGAGTCCGCAAACGATCGGGGGAACCCCTGTCATGATCCACCTCTACGTCGAGGATGTCGACGCGTTCACGACGCGTGCGATTAGCGCGGGCATAAAGGTTCTTCGGCCGGTCGCGGATCAATTCTACGGCGAGCGCGGCGGCAAATTCGAGGATCCTTCCGGCCATCGCTGGTGGATCGCGACTCATAAGGAGGACATTTCGCTCGAGGAACTTAAGAATCGCGCCGCCGCTTTGTTTGGCGGCGTGGCGGCCTGAGGCGCGGCGACGCGCCCGGTAGTCCATCGTGGATAGCGGCCCGGGAAAGCACGTGGAATCAGCGAATTTTCGCGTGGAGCACCCGCCGATTCACGATATAAGGGAACATGCGGAACCGTCTCAGAAAAATCCCTTGGTCCCGGCCGCTCGCTGACCTCGTTCAAGCCGTGATCGATCCGGTTCTGGCGCGGCAAGGTTTTGGCCGGTCGGGCCTCGTTTTGTATTGGGACGACATTGTCGGCGAAAGACTCGCCGCGATGTCGCGACCGGTCAAAGTGCACTGGCCGGCGCGGCAACATGGCCGCGCGGCGGAAAACGACCCAGTTCCGGCGACGCTCATTGTGCGCGTCGAGACGGGGTTCGCGTTGGAATTGCAGCATCTCGCGCCTATCGTCATCGAGCGCGTCAACGCCCACTTCGGCTGGCGTTGCGTCTCGCGCCTCCTGTTGAAGCAAGGTCCGGTTGCCGCGCCGCCCCTCGCCGGGCATGCGCCCCGCCCGCTGGACCAGGCCGCCGAGGCGGCGGCGGAAACGATCGTCGGTGGCGTCATCGATGAACCGTTGCGGCTCGCCCTGACGCGGCTCGGCGCGCGTGTTCTCGCCGGGCCTTAAA
>JBATYB010000451.1:0-12102 GCA_049673825.1 Methylocella sp.
ACATCGTGCGCAATACGGCGCAGGCGGCGAATGGCAAGCTTGTGGTTTGGGTTTTGCTTATTGACGGCGAGACGGGAGCCGTGCTGTGGCGCAATCGCTACGAGAGTCCGTTGGAGGCTGCGGGGCTCTTCGATTTGCAGCGCAACATTGCAGCTCGTATCGCGAGCGATATCGGCCGCGATCGCGGTATAATCGTAAGTCTGGAAAACACGCGCTTGGCGAGTGACAGTTTTCGTACGCCGGAAGGGTTCGATTGTTATCTTCATGCATTACGCTTCTATGTCACCTTTGGCAGGGCCGATTATCGGGAGGCGCATGCATGCGCGGAAGCGGCGAGCAAAACCGTATCTAAAGACGCGAACGCTCTGGCACTATTTGCTATGCTCGAACTTTCCGGCCAGAGTCTTGGTTATGACGGCGCGTCTTCGCCGGAGCGGCGGGCAAACGCCGTGAGGCTGGCCGATCAAAGCTTTCGGTTGAATGATCTTGGCTTCCTTCCGCGCAAGGCGAGTTATACCGCCGCTGTTTGCCAGGGCGATGAAGAACGCTTTCGCAGAATCTCTGCGCTATCCCTGCACGACTATCCAAACAATCCCGCTGTACTGTTCGACGCCTCGCAGCGCATGGTATTAGGAACGAGCGCGTGGCCGGAAGGGATCGCGCTGCTTGAGCGCGCCTATAAGTTGAACCCGGTCAGCGATTCCCCGTATCGCGTTTTGAAAGCGTTGGACGCTTTTCAACATAGCCAAGACGATAAGACGATTTTAAAAACACTCAACCTCGGTTCGGGAACCTTGCCGCCGTCGCTGCAAGTTATTGAGATGGCCTTGCGGGCGCACGTCAGCGACCAGAACGGCGCCGAGCGGATGCGGCGATCTCTTCAAGCGCTCGGCTTCACGCAACGCAGCGATTATCTCGATCTAATTGATCGCGAGTGCTGGACAAATCAGGTGAAGAAAACTATCCGGCAATTGTTAGCTGCGAATTAGACGCCTTGACGGGCAAGGATCCAACCATGGATTGGATGGCAGGACGCAAAGCATGACCCGCGACGGAAAAATAGGGGTGGCGGTCAGGGGATGGCCGCTGGAGCCGGGACTTTTATTCGTCGCCGCGTTTTTGAGCTTTTGCGGCGCCGGTCACGCCGCCGGCTCGGCTTCGGGCCCGGCGCCTCCCGGCGCCTGGCGAGATCCGGCGCGCTTTGGCGTCGCCTGTTCGGTTGGCGCGCCGGTCTGGGCGCCACCGGCGGCAACGGCGGAAGATTTGCCCTGGGCTTCCGTCTGGCTTGGGCATTTTTCCGGCGGCCGCCACTTTGAAGTTGGCGATGGGCAAACCTTCATCGATTGGCGGGATGACAAACTGTGCTTTCCCTCGCGGCAAAAGTGTCAAGCCTGGATCGCCGGCTTGCGCCAGGCCTATCATCGGCCCGAGGGCTTTTGGACCTGCTTGCTGCTCCGCTGAATGGGCGCGGATGCGTTTGGCTCCCGCGCACTCTATATTCGAGCGCGCCGGGCTTGGAGAACCGCAATGTTCGATGCCGTGAAACGTTTTGTCGCCGAGGTCGCCGGCGCGGAGGCGCCGGCCCGGAGTTTTGGCGAGGAGGATTATCGTCTCGCGGCGGTGGCCTTGCTGATTCATGTCGCCAATGTCGACGGCCAGACGGACCTCGCCGAGCGGCGCCGGCTGAAGACAATCATCGCCGAGCGGTTCGGCCTCGACGCGAAGGCAGCCTCGGAATTGATCACGATGGGCGAGCAAAGCGACCGCGAGGCGGTCGATTTCTACCATTTCACCAGCGTCCTGAAACGCGCGCTCGACGACAATGGGCGCCAAAAAATCGTTGAGATGCTGTGGGACATCGCGTTTGCCGACGGGGTGGTCGATGAATTCGAGGAAAACACGATCTGGCGCATCGCCGAGCTTCTCGGCGTTTCGACGCGCGACAGGGTCTTGGCTCGCCAGCGGGTTGCCGGACAAACGCCACGGGACGCCCCGTTAGAAGGTCCCTGGTCGGCGCCCGCCGCGAAAGGCAAAGCATGAGCGAGACGGGTCTAAACGAAATTGGCCGCGAGACGCGCCGCGTCGCCTTGATCACGGGCGCCTCCGGCGGGATCGGCGCCGGTCTTGCCCGCGTCTTTGCCCGGCATGGGCATGATCTCGCACTCGTCGCGCGCAGTCACGCCAAGCTCGAGGCGCTCGCCGATGAAATCGCGGCGTCCGGCAGGCCACGGCCCTTGCTGGTGGTGTTCGATTTGATCGAACAAGGCGCGGCAACCCAAATCGCCGCCGCGCTCGAAGCCGCCGGCGCCACGCCGGAGATTTTGGTCAACAATGCCGGCTTTGGCCTTGCCGGCGAGGCCGCCGGCCTCGATCCGGCCGAACAGCTCGCGATCGTCGACCTCAATATTCGTGCGGTCGTTGAAATAACTTTGTGTTTCCTGCCGGCCATTCGCGCCGCACGCGGAAAAATCCTCAATGTCGCTTCGATCGCTGCCTACTTCCCTGGCGGCCCGGGCATGGCGGCCTACTACGCGTCGAAATCCTTCATGCTCTCGTTCTCGCTGGCCCTCTCGCAGGAACTGCATTCGCAGGGCGTCACGGTCTCGGCGCTGTGTCCCGGCTACACCAAGACGGATTTCCAGGCCCGCGCGGGGCTCGGGCCAAACATGGACCTCAATCGTTTCCCGGCTTCCACCGCCATGGAGGTCGCCGAGGCGGGCTATGCCGGGCTGATCGCGGGACGCCGCGAGATTGTGCCTGGATTCTTTAACAAACTCGGCATTTCGGTCTTGCCATTTTTGCCAAAAGCCCTGATTTTAGCGGTTATTTCGCGGTTGCAGCAAAATCGGGCTCCTCTCCGCTGAAATCCGGTTTGATATTTTTCATCTTGCGAGCGATGCCTAAAAGGATCAAATCTTGCGGTAGGATTCTCATCGTCCTGCATCAGGCACATGCGACTCCGGGGCGGCTCGGGCGGCTCTTGCGCGCGCAAGGATTTGAACTCGATTACCGGCGTCCCTGCTTCGGCGATCCGCTGCCGGCAACGCTAAGGGGTCACGCCGGCGCGATTGTTCTCGGCGGTTCGATGAGCGTCAACGACGAAGACGCCTGGTTGCGCCGCGAAATAGACTGGATCGGGATCCCGCTTAGAGAAGGCACGCCTTTCCTTGGCATTTGTCTCGGCGCCCAGATGCTGGCGCGCCATCTCGGTCACCGCGTCCGCCCGCATCCGCAGGGGCGTGTCGAAGTGGGCTATTACCCAATTCAACCAACCGAACAAGGGCATCGCATCTGCGACTGCCGGTTCCCCAATCACGTCTACCAATGGCACCGGGAAGGTTTCGAACTGCCGTGCGGGGCGACCTTGCTCGCCGGGGGCCAGGATTTCGAGGCGCAGGCTTTCCGCTATCGCGACAAGGCCTATGGCTTCCAGTTTCATCCGGAAGTGACTTTCGCGACGTTGTGCCGCTGGGCGCTCCTGACCCGCGAGCGCATGGGCGAACCAGGTGCCCGCCCGCGTCATCGCCATATCGAAGGGTGGTTCCGCCACGACGGCGCCGTGGCGCGCTGGTCCGGCGCTTTTCTGCAACGCTGGCTCGCCGGCCAGCCCAGCGTGCTTCCCGGTTGGATGGAAGCATCAAATCGGCAAGACAGCGCGGGGGATCGACAAGTTGGAGCGTCATACACTCTAAAACACTAGTCTTTCCAGGTTAATCTCTAAAACCTGTAAGGTTTAGATGAGCTTTTTGACGCAAGTTGACGCAAACGGCCGCCGTTCCACCGTCAACTCCTGCGCGGGAGGACCCGGTGGACCAGCGGCCACTGCGATAAAAATTGCTTGGTCATTAAACAGCTGGGACGTGGCTTTGGAAGGATTGCCCCCTCGCCCAGCGTTGCCGTCATTATCGCAGCATTGTTGGCGGTCCGCATCGGACGTTCGTCCTAAATCGATTGATTGCCAGACATAGCGGGCTGGTTTAGGGTCCCCGCTCGGATCGCGCGAACGGGGCGGCATGCGGGGTCATTGCCGGATTGTTTCCTTACTTCAAAGATTTGGAGCATGCCGGTATCGAATAAGGCAAGCACCTTTCTTAAGGCCATGCTCTAGTTGCCAAGAGGAGGGATGAATTGCGGGCAAAGGCTTCCGCGCCAAAGGATTAATGACAATTCGAGGGTAAAACCAACGGTCATCTTAGTGGCCGCGGAAAATACTGCAGCCCTCGCCGGAAGCTGGCATCACGCCTAGGTGGCCATGAGCGAAGACAGCGAGCTTATCGCTCTCATCGACGTCATTTACGCGGCGGTGCTCGATGGCGATCTCTGGCCAACGGTTCTGGCGAAGCTCGCCGATGCCACGGGCGCGTTGCAGGCCGTCATTGCGACCATGGACCGGCGCACCGATACGTACGCTTCGATCTCGCGGCGCGCCGACCCGGATTTGGAGGCCAGCTACAAGAATTACTGGGCGTTTCACAATCCAATATGGACCAAATCCACGGTTCTGCCAGCCGGCGAAGTGTTCTCGCTCGATAGCCTCATGCCGCGGCAGGATTTCGTCAAGACACCCATTTTCAACGAATGGTGGAAAGCGGCCGATTATGGCCTTGAAATGCGCCTCGCCAATTTGCCCGTCGAAGACAGGTTGTCGTCACTGATCTGCGTCATTAACGCGCGGGGGAACGATGCGCTGACCGGCGAGCAGACTCGCGTCTTCGAAACGGCGGCGCGGCACGTCTCGCGCGCCGTGCGCGTCCGTCGCCAGCTCTGGACGCTCGACCTTAAGCACGGCATCGCGCCGGAGCGGTTCGAAAGCTTGCGGCGGGGAGCCGTCCTGGTCGACGCCGCGGCAATTGCGCTGTTCGCCAACGCTCCGGCGCGGGCAGTGCTCGAAACGGGCGATGGGCTCGTTCTCAAGGGCGGTTGCCTCGCCACCACCGACGGCGCGGACACATTGCAACGGCTGATCGCCTCCTGCGCGCGCGGGGTTGGTCCGCTGCGCGGGCCGCTCGGCGGAGAACTCGATGTCCGGCGCGGCCCAAATCGCCCATGCCTCCATGTAACGGTGACGCCGCTTCGATCCAAAGACCCGGCCGCCGGGATCCCTTGGCTAGGATTGCGCCCGCCGGCGGCTATTGTCACGGTGGCTGATCCCGAGACTGGCCGGCGGCAGCTTGCGCAAAATCTGCACAGCCGGTTTCGCCTGACCGGCGCCGAAACCAGGCTCGCCGCCGAGATCCTCAAGGGTGACGGACGCGCGGCGGCGGCGCGGCGGCGCGGTATCTCGGTCGCCACGGCCAAGGCGCAACTCTCCAGCATTTTTGAAAAGACCGGAACCCATCGTCAGGCCGAGCTCGTCCGTCTTCTGCTCGACCTCGCGGACAAAAGAGACCCGGGGAAATGGGAGGTCTGACCGCCTTCCCGTCATCGGGCATGGCGCCGAGCACGGGATCGCTTCTATCTGGATTGTATTCAGCGGAAATTGCTGGCCTACATGATTAAACCTTTCGCCTTGCTGCCGGCGCTTGCGTAACACAACATGGGTAGCTCTGATTGGGGAAACCGGCTTTGAACGCTCGCACTTTCCTTGTTGCACTCGTGGTTGCAGGCACGCCGGCCACGAATAATATCGCACGCGCGGAGAGTCTTGACGCTCAGCAAAAGGCTCTCGAACTCATCACAAACACGGCCGACAGAATATGCAACATAGTGTCGACCAAAGGCGGTGCCGATAGCTCAGAAGCGAAAGGAGACGTAAAGGCTCAAGTAAATGGTCTCATATCGAAGCTTGCCGACAATGGGGTTTCAGGATCTGCAGGAATTAATAACGAGGCATATCAGAATGTTCTTCGACAAGATTTGGCTGCTACCCTGAAAGACAACGCGGCTTGCAAACTTAAGGTTTTCCATTCGCTTCAAAGCAAATTATCGGAAACCGGGACGGCTCCCGCGGTTCCGGTGCCACAACCGGCCCCAGCTCTTGCGCCCCGGCCAGCCGCGGTGAAGCAATCCTTCCCCGCTCCGGCCCCTCTACCGCCGCCCGCGCTGCTGCGGACGCTGAGCGGCCATACCGAAGACGTCTCTGTCGTTGCGTTTTCGCCGGACGGGCGGACGCTCGCCTCGGGGAGCGGCGACAAGACCATCAAGCTCTGGGGCATGGCGAGCGGCGAGCTGCTGCGGACGCTGACCGGCCATACCAATTCCGTCGTGTCCGTCGCTTTTTCGCCGGACGGCGGACGCTTGCCTCCGGGAGCAGCGACTTCACCATCAAGATCTGGGACGTTTCTAACGTGACCGAAGCGGGCAAGTAAGCCCGGGACAGCCCGAAGCCGCCATTCAAAGATTGCCCATCGGCTGGTAATCCAACATTTTCTCGATGCGTTCGAGGAGACCGTCGCGAACATCGCGATACGCATCGAGAACTCGCGCTCGGGACCCTTCGACGGCGGTAGGATCCAACGTCGGCCAATAAAGAACCTCGGTGGCAAGGGTGCGGGTGAATTCGAGCGCCTTGTGATGCGCCTCCGGCGAAAGGGTGACGATGACGTCGAAACACGCGTCTTCGAGATCCTCGAATGTGTGCGTGCGATGTTTGGTTAAGTCGATGCCGATTTCTTCCATCGCCGCGATGGCGAATCCGTCGCTTTCGCCGCGCCTCACCCCGGCCGACGCGAAATAGACTTGGCCCCCGAAGAAATGCCTGCCAAGCGCCTCCGCCATCGGCGAGCGCACCGTATTTCGCGTGCAGGCGAAAAGCACGGCTTGCGGGCGGTTTTTTACGGCGGGCTTCATCCCGGCGGCGCCCCGGCGTATTGCCCCGCCGGCAGCGGCGCTCAGCCTTTCCAATGCAACGCGGCGACGAGGGTGAAAATCCGCCGCGCCGTGTCGTGGTCGCAATCCAGCTTGCCCTTGAGCCGTTCCATGAGAAGGTCGGCCGCCTCATTGTGAAGCGCGCGGCGTCCCATGTCGATCGCTTCGATTTGTCTCGGCATCGCGGTTCGAATTGCCGCGTAATAGCTTTCGCAAATCATAAAATAATCCTTGAGGAGACCACGGAAAGGAGTCAGCGAGAGAATATGGACGACGAGCGGCGCGCCATTTTCGTCAACGACCTCCAACGCGAGCTTTGCGTCCTGCAAGGCGATCTTCAGCCCGTAGGGGCCAGCGTCGCGGCCCGGCAGGGCAAAGCTGTTTTCATCGATCAGATCGTAGATCGCGATTTGCCGCTCGTGCTCCTGGTCCGCCGCGCCGCGGCCGATCGAAGCCTCGTCGAGGGAAACGGATACGAGGCGATTGCGCTCATTCGGATCGTTCCGGCTCATGATATCCGATGATCGATTCGGAGCGCCACCGAGCGGGCGTGGGCATCCAGTCCCTCGGCGCGGCCGAGTGCGACCGCCGCCGGGCCGAGCCTTGCGAGACTGGCTGCGCCGCACTTTAAAATCGAGGTTCTTTTCAAGAAATCGAGAACGCTCAAGCCAGAGGAAAACCGGGCCGAACGCGCGGTCGGCAGCACATGGTTCGAGCCGCCTACATAGTCGCCGATGGCTTCGGGGGTATAAGCCCCTAGAAAAATAGCACCCGCATTGCGGATCCGTTGACCGAGCGCCTCGGCGTTCGCGGTCATGATCTCGAGGTGCTCCGGAGCAAGGCGATCGGCGAGCGCGATGCTTTCCTCAAGATCGGCGACGAGGATAATCGCGCCGAAATCGCGCCAGCTCGCCGCCGCGATTTTTTCGCGCGGGAGAACTGCCAGCTGCCGCGCGACCTCGGCCTCGACGGCACTTGCGAGATCCGCGTCATCCGCGATCAGAATCGACTGCGCGGCGGCGTCGTGCTCGGCCTGCGCGAGGAGATCGGCGGCGATCCATTCCGGATCCGCACCTTCGCCCGCAATGATCAAGACCTCGGAAGGCCCGGCGATCATGTCGATGCCCACGGCGCCGAAAACCCTCCGCTTGGCCGCCGCCACATAAGCGTTGCCGGGACCGACGATCTTGGCGACCGGGGCGATGGACTGCGTTCCATAAGCCAGCGCCGCGATCGCTTGCGCCCCCCCTACCCGGTAAATTTCATCGACGCCGGCGAGCTTGGCCGCCGCCAAAACAAGCGAATTGATCCGTCCCTCCGGGGCCGGGACGGCCATGACAAGGCGGCTGACGCCGGCAACCTTGGCCGGCACCGCGTTCATCAAAACCGTAGAGGGATAGCTCGCGGTGCCGCCCGGAACATAGAGCCCTGCCGCCTCGACGGGCCGCCAGCGCCAGCCGAGCTCGACGCCGAGCCGATCGGTAAACCGGTGATCTTGCGGGAGTTGCCGCTCATGAAAAGCAATGATCCGAGCATGCGCGAAGCGCAGCGCATCGAGCGCATCCGAAGGACAGTGCTCGAATGCCGCATCGATTTCGCCCCCGCCCACGCGCAAGCCAAGCTTCGCCAGATCGACACGGTCAAATTTCCTCGAATAGCCGATAAGCGCGGCGTCGCCATGCGCGACGACGTCCGCGATGATCGCCTGAACCGCTTGGTCGACGTCTTCCGCCACTTCCCGTTTCATCGCAAGAAGCGCGTCGAACGAGGCCCCAAAATCCGGGCTTTGCGTATCGAGCCGCAAGGGCATGAAATCGCCTCCGTCGCGGGCGCATCAAACGATGGACGCTCTCGATCGCATTGCTAATATCGCGGGCGGCAACCCGTCGGGCGGCCCGCGCGCTAAAGCAGCCTCTCGATTTCCTTTTCGAGTCCCTCGGGTGCCGCCGCCGGTGCGAAGCGAGCCGCTACCCCGCCTTTTCGATCGACAAGGAATTTCGTAAAATTCCATTTGATCGCCCCGGTTCCCGTAACTCCCTTGGCTTCGCCTTTGAGAAACCGGTAAAGCGGATGGGCTGCGGCGCCATTGACATCGATCTTGCCGAACATGGGAAATGACACATTATAGGTTCGCGAACAAAATTGCGCGATTTCCGCGGCATCGCCCGGTTCCTGGGCGCCGAATTGATTACACGGAAAGCCTAGAACCGCAAAGCCTTGGGCATAATATTTGCGATAAAGCGTCTCGAGCCCTTCGTACTGCGGCGTGAAGCCACATTTGCTCGCGGTGTTTACCACGAGCAGGACCTGTCCCGCGAAATCGGACAGCGGCTTTTCCCGCCCTTCCAGCGTCGTGGCGGTAAAATTGTGGACCGTGCTCATTGTCGGTTCCGGATCGGACCAAACCCTCGCGCGGTTTCAGGACTTCCGGCAGGCCGCCCGGCCCAACCATAAACGAATCCCCACGCGGCGGCCACGCGCTTGTTCCGGCATCCGTGCAAAGCGGATGCAAGCCGACGGTGTCCGGCTTGTCGAAAACCGATGACGGCGCCTAGCATTGGACCGCGGCGGCGGCGGACGGCGGGGACTCGACAATGGCAGTGAAACATTATAACATAACTCGCAAGCCGCGTCTCATCACGCAGGAATGGAATAAGCCATGCCGTTCGCGCCCTTCGCTAGAGCGAAATTCGGTGTCTTGGCTCTAACGATAGCCGCCGCCCCCGCCTTAGCCCAAAGTCCCGCGCCGGCACCGCCGGCTGATCGCGGCACGGGCCAGATCACGCTGGATACGGTGGAAGTCATTTCCGAGAAGCTCGATATCGCCCGCCTCCAGATCCAGCCGAGCCTCGGCGCCAGCACTTATTATTTCGGCCCGGAGGCGCTGGAGACGATTCCGCAAGGCGAAAATGCGCCCCTAAACCAGGTCCTGCTGCAGATGCCCGGCGTTGCGCAAGACAGTTTCGGTCAGGTCCATGTGCGCGGCGATCACGCCAATGTGCAATTCAGAATCAACGGCGTGCAATTGCCCGAGGGTCTCTCGGTCTTCGGGCAGGCGCTCGAAACCCGCTTCGCCCGCAGCATTTCGCTGCTTACCGGCGCCTTGCCGGCGCAATATGGATTTCAAACCGCCGGTGTCTTGGATATTCAGACCAAGACCGGGCTCAGCAATCCAGGTTTCGCTCTCTCGATGTATGGCGGAAGCTTCAATTGGCTGCAGCCGAGCTTCGAATATGGCGGGCACGAGGGTCCGGTCGATTGGTTCTTGACCGGCGATTATTTGGGTAACGACCGCGGCATCGAAAATCCGGCCCCGACGTTCAACGCGATCCACGACGCGACGCAGCAATTCCACGGCTTTGCCTATATGTCCGGCATTATCGATCCGGATACGCGGGTGAGCGTGATCGGGGGCGCCTTCGACGGACGCTTTCAAATTCCCAATAATCCCGGCCAGAATCCGTCTCTTGGTCTCAACGTGCTTGGAACAACATCATTCAACAGCAATCTTCTCAACGAGGTTCAGCACGAGGCCACGCAATTCGGCTTGCTGTCGCTGCAAAAACATATCGGCGATATCAATTTGCAGATTTCGGCCTTCGTGCGCAACAGCGTTTTGTCCTTCAGCCCGGACGTGATCGGCGATCTTCTCTTCAACGGCGTTACTCCCTTTGCGCGGCGGTCCGATCTCGCGGAGGGCGTTCAGGCCGATGCCAGCTGGCGGATCAACGACAGCCATACTCTGCGCGGCGGCTTCCTCGGACAGGTTGAAAGCACCGCGTTCGACACCAATTCCTTGGTCCTGCCGGTCGATGCGACGGGCGCCCAGACCTCAAATGTGCCCGTCGGCATCGTCGATAATGGCGCCCGCACCGGCGGTCTTTATGGTGTATACCTTCAAGACGAATGGCGGATCTTGCCGGCTCTGACCCTCAACTATGGCTTGCGCTTCGATGGGGTAAATGAGTTCACCAACGAAAATCAAGTCAGCCCGCGCGCGAATGCAGTCTGGAAGGCGACCGAAACAACGACGGTGCATGCGGGCTATTCGCGCTATTTTGTGCCTCCGCCTTTCGAGCTTGTCTCGCCTACCGCCATCGCCCTCTTCAACAACACGACTGCGGCTCCTTTGGTTCAACAGGACGATACGGTCAAGGCGGAGCGGTCGCATTATTTCGATCTCGGGATCAACCAGGTCATCGTTCCCGGCCTCACGGTTGGTCTCGACGGATATTACAAGCTGGCGACAAATCTGATCGACGAAGGACAATTTGGCGCACCGATCATCCTAACCGCGTTCAATTATGCCAAGGGCCGCGTCGGCGGCGGGGAATTCACCTTGAGCTACGATCAAGGGCCGTGGTCGATCTATGGCAATGCCGCCTATTCGCACGCGGTGGGCACCGACATTGTCTCCGCGCAGTTCAATTTCAAGCCGGACGACCTGGCTTACATCGCGCAAAATTACATTCATCTCGACCATGACCAGACGTGGACCGCGTCGGCGGGAGCGGCCTACACGTTCAACCAGGGCACAAAATACTCAACCCGCGTGTCGATGGATCTCTTGGTGCAAAGCGGCCTGCGCGCGAGCACGCCGACCGTGCCGAACGGCGCGTCGCTGCCGGAATATGCGACGGTCAACGCCAGCATTGTCCAAAAGCTCGATCTCGGGATCGGGCAGGGGACCGAGCTGCGCCTCGATGTTTTGAATATCGGCGACGCGGTCTACGAAATCAGAAACGGCACGGGGGTTGGCGTCGGCGCGCCGCAGTTCGGCATCCGCCGCGCGATTCTTGCCGGGTTGACCCAGCGGTTTTGATCCCCGCGCGTAAGATCACAACGGAATAATGCCGTTTACCGGTCTGTATATAACGTATGGCCGGCCACGTCCGCGAGAGATTTCGCGTTCCTACCCTTTTCAGTCGGCTGCAAGATATCCGGCTTTGGAGCAAAGCTCTGAGCCAAAATGGAGATCCACGCAACCTGGTCCTAACACCCTCGGCAAATCCGTCGCAAAGAATGCCGTCCCGGTCTCATTCAATTCGGTCTCCCAAGAGTCTATTATCTCATCGAATGCGGACCAAAATGACGCGATGAAATCGGGCCGGGGTCCGGATAATTTGAGGCAGTTACAATTATAGGAGATGCCGGGATGACGGATGGAGAACGCGGCCGTATTGGCGGGCGCCGCCCTTACGGTTTCGCGAGAACAATTTTGGTGGCTTTGGCGCTTGGCGCGATCCTTTGCGCCGTCCCCGTCCTAGCGCAAACGGCATCCCCTGCGCCGGACCC
>JBATYB010000452.1:0-2117 GCA_049673825.1 Methylocella sp.
GCTTGCATGCTTCGGTCACCGCCAACTTCCGCGTCGTCAGCCCCAAGGATTTCCGGATGGTGCCGCGACCGGGTATAGACCGCAAGGTGGCGGTCTTGCATTCGGCCCAAACACCCCCGCCAAAACACCCCGATTGAAATCTCCGCGATTCTGCGCCATCTTTTGTGGTGCGCCTGGCCGGTCGGCTGGGCTTGAGGAGGATCGACACACTGATACAAGCGATTGTTGCGGAAGCGGCGTCTTGGCCGCTCCACCCGGTTCCCGGTTCAACTGGACCCGAAGCCGATATGCTCGTGCGGACTGTTTTGACCTGTCTCGACGATTCCAAGGCCGAGAACATCGTCGCGATCGACCTGCACGGCAAAACCATTCTCGCCGACATCATGATCGTCGCGACCGGGCGCTCCAACATTCACGTCGGGGCGATCGCGGAGCGCCTGATCGGCGCGTTGAAGGGCGAGCGCCGCAAGCCGCCGCGCGTCGAGGGCTTGCGGAACTGCGATTGGGTTCTGGTTGACGCGGCCGACATCATCATCCACATCTTCCGGCCCGAGGTGAGGCAGTTCTACAATCTCGAAAAAATGTGGAGCGTCGACCGGCCGGGCGAGCGCCGCTTAGGCTAAGGCAGCCCATTCCAAATACGATGCGCCTTATGCCGATTTGCGTTGGGAGGCCGAACGCCGGAACGGAACGGAATTGGTCGCGCGCTATGTCGAGCGGGCCGCTGCCGCCGGCCGCGCGATCGGCATTTCCGGCGTCGAACTGGGCGAGGCCGAGGAGAGCCGCGCCGCCCGTCCTGATGAACGCAAGAGGGAAGCGGCGCAAGCGATTCGGGGCTTGCTTGCACCCCCCGCTAACGTGATTGCCCTCGACGAAAGCGGCACGCAGATGACAAGCCGGAGTCTTGCCACCGAGCTTGGCCGCGCGCGTGACAAGGGATTGCCAGCGCCGCGTTCGTCATCGGCGGCCCGGACGGCTCGGAACCCGCTTTTTTGGCATCCGCTTCGCTCACGCTTTCCTTTGGGGCGATGACTTGGCCGCATCAATTGGTGCGAATCATGGCCGCCGGACAGATTTACCGGGCGGCGGCGATTCTCTCCGGCCACCCCTATCGTCGCGATCAATTCGCGAACTTGCCGGTGTCCCGCCGCGGCGGCGCCATTTTCCTCTGCTGGATGGCGTGACGGGATTGATTCCCGCGGCCATCCAACCGGCGGCCAGGCGTAAGGGGATTGGTGGCGGTTCGAGTGCGGCACAGCACGATTGCTTCGGCGGGAGCGGCGAGCCGCCGCAACGCGGCCGCATTATGGCTTGCCCTCATTGCGCCCGCTTGCCTTGCGGCGCAATCCGGCCAGCCGGCGGCGCCGGACGTGGACGAGAAAGGCGCGGAGCTGAGCGGCCACCGGCTGGAACTGCGGGGCATGGAAGACACGCTCGATGCGTCGCAGGAACAGCGCCGGCGGATCGAAGCCGAGATCGCGTCGATCCGCGCCGACCGGGCGAAGCTCATTGCGGCACTTCTCGACGCGACGCAAAACGTCAACGCGAGCGAGCGCAAGATCGGCGCGACGGAGGCAAGGCTCGACACGCTGACCGGGGCGGAGGACGCGATCAAGCGTTCGCTTGCGAGCCGCCGCGCGGTCATTGCCGAGGTCCTCGCCGCCTTGCAGCGGATGGGGCGCAAGCCGCCGCCGGCGCTTCTGGTCGCGCCGGAAGACATGCTTGCCGCGATCAGAACCTCCATGTTGCTCGGTTCGGTCCTGCCGCAGATGCGCGGCGAAACCGAAGCGCTTGCCTCGGACCTTTCGGATCTCGTGCAGTTGCGGCAATCGATCGCGGCCGAGCGCGAGACGCTTGCGAATGGCGTGGCGAAGCTTCGCGCCGAGCGTCAGCGTCTCGCTGCGCTGGTCGAGGCGCGCCAATCGGCGCTGTCCGCCGCCGAACAGGCTCTTGGAGCCGAGCGCGAACGCGCGCTCGATCTCGCCAAGCACGCGGCGAGCCTCAAGGATCTGATCGCCAGAATGGAAACCGGGGTCGCCGCGGCCGCGCGGGGTGCCGAGGCGGCGAGGAAGGCCGATGAGGTCCGCGGGCGCGCCGCGCAAGCAGCAGGGCCAAGC
>JBATYB010000453.1:0-10149 GCA_049673825.1 Methylocella sp.
TCCTTCAAGGCAACAATCTCATATCTGTTTGAGCGCGGTCACATTAAAAAGCTAAATGCGACCGGCACGCTTCATGCCGCGCGCTGCGGCGGCGACCTCCTGCCGTTCGCCCCCGTGCGGACCGGCGAGCCGGACGATGCCGAGACAGGCGCGGAAGCCTTGTTCAGGGTGCGGCCGTTGTTCTAAAATCTGGTCACCGAGCGCTACTGTCGCAAGAGCGATGTTTGTCGCATCGGCCCTGATGCGATCGATCGTCGAGCCCGCGTAACGCCGACGGCTCGACGGCATGTGGTCCGGCAGGGTCGTACGCTTGTGGTTCGAGGTCATGCGCGGATGGGCGGCGATGCACTCGCCCCTGAGGAAGATCTCCACCGTCCTGGCGGTGAAGCGCACATCCTCCTCGGCGCGGCACCGATCGCCTCGAAGGCATGGACATGCGCGCCAATTCAATCGGCAAGCCCTTGTGTCCACGTAGCCTCGGCGTAGCTGAACCCCGATGCCCCGGCCGCGGCGGCAAAGATCTGCGCCTTGCGTATTTCGCCGGGGAGCCGATCGATGACGACCGTCACTCCGTCAACCGCACCGCCGCGGGAGCTGCGCCAGCCCGCAGCCCGGTCTCCCGCGTCGACACTCCAGCAATCTTCAACCTGGTAAGATCGCGCACCCGGCGCATGGTGATCCTCTCCGTCGGCATCAATGTCTCTCCTTCGCAAAGCCGAAAGAGCGAGCTTTGAGACGAGCCGGAAGAGCCACCATCGCACCGGAAGAAATCATCCCGGATGAACGGGAGAATTAATCCCGGTACGATGGGAGATTTGCGCCGGATTCAGCACTCAAGGGGAACTTCGATCGACATCGGTACGATTCCACCATCCGCCTCCCAGCGCCTGGAAGAGGGCGGCGGTATCCGAATATCGGCCTGCCTTGGCCTGGACGAGATTGATGCGGGCCTGCTGGTAAGTCTGCTCTGCGTTGAGCAGCGAGAGATAGTTGATCGCGCCAGCGCGGAACTGCCGCCGGGATGCGGCGAGGCTGTCCGCGGCGGCGCGCTCGGCCGCTGTCTGGGCGTTCACCGCATCGGCATCCGATTGCAACGCGCGCAGGGCATCGGCCACGTTCTGAAACGCGGTAATGACGGTGTTGCGATATTGCGCCGCAGCCGCGTCGTATGCGGCAACGGCCGCGCGCCGCTGATAGTATAATTTTCCCCCTTCGAAGAGCGGCTGGGCGAGCGCCGCGCCCAGGCTCCAGATCGCGGTGCCCGGCCCGAACAGCGCACCGGTGGTCGCGCTGCCGTATGAGGCGCTGAGCGTGATCTGCGGCAGCATGTTGGCGGTGGCGACGCCAATCTGCGCGCTGGCTTCATGGAGCTGAGCTTCCGCCGCGCGGATGTCCGGACGCTGCTCGACCAGCTTCGAGGGCAGGCTGACAGGAAGCGTTCGGGGGAGCTGCAACGAGGCGAGATCGAAGGTTTCGCCGAGCTCCTCGCTCGGAAAGCGGCCGAGATAGGCGGTTAGCTGATCGCGGGTCTGGGCGAGCTGCTTCTGCAGCGGCGGCAGCTGCGCGCGTGCTTGCGCTAAGCTCGCGGCCTGCGCCAGCACCGCGGTATCGGCTGCGGCGCCGATCGCGAATTCCCGCCGCAGCCCTGCGAGCTCCTGCGTCTCGATATCGATGATCTCCTGGGTCGCGGCGATCTGCCCCCGCAAGGAGGCCTCCTGCACCACCGCCGTGACGACGTCCGAGGTCAGCGTCAGATAGCTTGCCTCGAGCTCAAGCCGCTCGTACTCGGCCTGCGCCGCGAGCGATTCGATCTGCCGGCGCGCGCCGCCCCAGATGTCCGGCAGATAGGAGACGCTCACCGTCGCGGAGTTGAACGTGAAGGGAGGTATCTCGCTGGTCGCGCCGAATTGCGAGCCCGCGATCTTCTGCCGCGTGGTCGAGGCGTTCGCGCTCACCGATGGAAAGAGCGCGCCCTCGCCGGCGTAGAGCTGTGCCTTTGCCTCTCGCAGCGTCGCCTGTGCCGCTTGCAGGTTCGGATTAGCCGCGAGCGCACGTTCGATGATCGCATTGAGCGGCGGCGAATGGAACAGCGTCCACCATTGCCCGGGAAAGTCGACGCCCTTGATGAAGCGCTGCGCTTCACCGCCATGGACATCGGATGCGACAGTCTGTCCAGGCTGCGGCTCCCGCGAATAGCCGCTGACCTGCGGCGGCTTGGGCTTCTCGAAATCGGGTCCGACGGCGCAGCCGGCGAGAAGCGCCGCCACCGGGATGGCTGCGAAGGCAGCACCGCCGCGGCATGGCGCCGGGGAGCGGCGACGGAGGCAGAGGCTCGATGTCATTGGCTGCCGCTCTGCGTCCTTGTCGTCTCTTGCGCAGGCTTCGCCGGAACCGGCTTCACCGCCGAGCCGGGGCCGATCTTGAGGAGATTGCCGACGACGACCGACTCGCCTTCGGCGATGCCTTTGCTGACGGCGACCAGCGGATCATAATCGGCGCCTAGGGTCACGTAGCGCTGCTCGACCTTGTCGTCCTGGCCGACGAGGTAGACGAATTTGCCGAGCTGGCTCGAGCCTACCGCCACCTGCGGCACCAGGAGAGTGTTCGGCTGGTCCGTGACGTGCAGTCGCACCCGGATGAATTGCCCTGGGAGCAAGGTGTCGTCCGGGTTCTCGATCGTCGCCCGCGCCGTGATCGTCCCGGTGCTGCGGCCGATGCTGTTGTCGAGGAAGGTGAGGTTGCCGTGATATTGGGCCGCCGTCATTCCTTGGCCGACGATAACCTCGGCCGGGATCGCGCCCTTTGCCTGATACGTCTGGATTTCGGGGAGATCGGTGTCCGGCGGATTGAAGGTGGCATAGATCGGGTCGAGCTGCACCAGCGTATTGAGCGGGGTTCCCGCGATGCTGATAAGTGCGCCTTCATGCAGCTGGCTCAAGCTGAGTCGGCCGGCAAAGGGCGCCCGGATCTCGGTATAGCCGAGATTGAGCTGCGCCGTCTCGATGGCAGCGTGATCAGCCGCGAGCGCCGCGTTGTCCTGATGCTCGGCACTCGCCGATTGCTGCAAGGTGTCGATCGACACGTCGCCGGTCTTGCTCATCACCGCATTGCGGTGGTGACTGGCCTTGGCGTATTCGAGCGCTGCGGAATCCTTTTCCGCCTGCGCCTTCGCCTGGTCGAGCGCGGCCTGGTAATTGCGCGGATCGATCTGGTACAACAGGTCGCCCTTGCCGACGTCGGAGCCGTCGGGCACGGCGCGCCTCAGCAGATAGCCGGTGACCTGCGCCTGGAGCGTGACGGTGCGTATGGCGTCGGTCGTGCCGACATATTCGAGATAAACCGGAACGGTTTTCTTGACGACGGGGGTAACCGGCACTTCCATGGCGGCGCTCCGGCTCGCCCGCGGAGGACGGCCGGCGGCGTTGTCCGTGCCGCCGCCCTTGAAGAGGAAGACGGCGATGAGGACCGCGAGAACGAAGCCAGCAGCAAAGACGAGGCCGGATTTAAGCATGCTCATCGCGCCATCCTTCCTCGGTCAATCCCCATGCGCCGCTTCGCCCTCTTCCCTCGGCGCCCGCCCGAAGCGCTTCAGCACGGCCTCGCGCATGCGTTCGATCACCGCATAGAAGACCGGCACGAAGCCCAGGCTCAGGAGCGTGGCGGCAAGCATGCCGCCGACGACCGTTGTCCCGATCGATTGACGGCTGGCCGCGCCGGCGCCGGAGGCGATCATGAGCGGGACGGCGCCGAGGATGAAGGCGAAGGCCGTCATCAGGATCGGGCGGAGACGGAGACGCGCCGCTTCCATCGCCGCCTCGACGATGTCGTGGCCTGCCTCGCGCCGCCGCTTGGCGAATTCGACGATAAGGATCGCGTTCTTCGCCGCCAGCCCGATCAGCAGGACGAACCCGACCTGCGCATAAATGTCGACCTGCATGTGGCGCAGCCAAAGCAGCCCCAGGGCGCCAAAGAGCGCGAGCGGAACCGCGAGGATGATGGTGAAGGGAATAGACCAGCTCTCATACTGCGCGGAAAGGAAGAGGAAGACGAAGACGAGGGCGAGCACGAAGACCAGCCCCGCGACCGAGCCTGTCTGCAGTTCCTGATAGGTGATGCCCGTCCATTCAAAACCGAAATCCGCCGGCAGGACGCGGGCTGCGCGCTCCATCGCCGCAATCGCTTGTCCCGAGCTATAGCCGGGCGCTGCGTTGCCGGTGATCTCGGCGGACCCGTAGAGATCGTAATGGGGCACGGTATAGGGCCCGACCGTCGGTTCGAGCCGGCCAAGCGTGCTCAGCGGCACCATGTTGCCCGCGGAATTGCGCACATACAGCTGGGAAAGGTCGCTCTTGTTGCCCCGCGCGCTGTTGTCGGCCTCTAGCAGAACCTCGAAAGTGCGGCCGAACAGCGTCACGTTGTTGACGTAGAGCGAGCCGAGATAAATCTGCATCGTGTTGAAGATGTCGCTCAGGCTGAGCCCGAGCAGCTTCGCTTTTGAGCGGTCGAGGTTGAAATTGTATTGCGGGGTCGAGGTGTCGAAGCTGGTGAGCAGCGTCCGCGGATCGAGCTCCGGCTGCTTTCGCGCTTCGGCGAGAAAGACCTGGGTCGCCTGCTCGAGCGCGGCGCTGCCCCGCCCGGTCAGATCCTCGACTTCGAAATCGAAGCCGCCAAAAGTGCCAAGCCCGTGGATGGCCGGCGGGTTGAGGGCGAGCGCCACCGCCTCGGGAACTCTGGCGAGCTTCGGCTGCACCGCAGCGATGATGTTGGCGACGCTCTCCTTGGCGCCCCGCTGCGCCCACGGCTTCAGGATCACGAATTGAGCGGCGCTGTTCGAGGTGGCCGCCCGGGTAATAAAATTGAGGCCGCTGATCGACAGCACGCTATCGACGCCGGGCGTTCCCTGGAGAATCTTGCGGGTCCGCTCAATCACGGCTTCGGTGCGTTGCAAAGAGGCGCCGTTCGGCAGTTGCGCAATCACGAAGAAATAACCGGGATCCTCGGCGGGGAGGAAGGTGGAAGGGATCGTCGAATAGAGCAAATAGGTGACGGCCAATCCGCCCGCGAAGATCATAAGCGCGAGCCGGCGGGCGCCGATTAGGTGGCGCACCGAATCCGCGTATTTGTGCCGCGCCCAGTCGAAGCCGTCGTTGAATTTCCGGAAGAGGATGAACCGTGGCGGCGTGTCGCGCCGCAGGAGGACGGCGCAGAGCGCCGGGCTGAGCGTCAGGGAATTGAACGCCGAAAGCGCCACCGAGATGGCGATGGTCAGCGAGAACTGGTTGTAGAGGCGGCCCGTGATGCCCGGCAGGAAGGCGATCGGCACGAAGACGGCGCCGAGCACCGCCGAGGTGGCGACGATGGGTCCCGTCACTTCCTTCATCGCCGCCTTGGCGGCCGCCATCGGCGCAAGCCCGCCTTCGAGCTGGCGTTCAACGTTCTCGACCACGACGATTGCATCATCGACGACGAGACCGATCGCGAGGAGCATGCCGAGCATGCTGACGGTGTTCAGCGAGAAGCCCATCACCAGCATGATCGCCAGGGTGGCAATTAACGCCACCGGTATGGCGATCATCGGAATCAGCGTGGTCCGCCAGCTCTGCAAAAACAGGAACACTACGCCGAGAACCAGCATCAGCGCGATGCCGAGCGTCTTCATCACCTCGGCCATCGAGGCCGACACGAACATGGTCGTGTCGTAACTCACTCCCCACGCCATCCCCTTGGGGAGGCGCTTGGCGAGCGTCGTCATCGTCGCCTTCACGCTCTTGTCGAGATCAAGAGCATTCGCAGTGGGCAATTGGAAGACGGCAAGAAGAACTGCCGGATGCTCGTCCACGGAGGCGCTCTCGGTGTATTGAAGTGCGCCGAGATCGATGCGCGCGACGTCGTGCAGATAAACGGCGGCATCGCTCGTTGTGCCCGAGCGCAGCACGATGTTGCCGAATTGCCGCGGGTCCGCTAGCTGGCCATGCGCGTTGATCTGGTATTGAAAATTCGTGCCGGCCGGCGCCGGCGATTCGCCGAACTTGCCCGCCGCGACCTGGACGTTCTGCTCGGCTATCGCGTTCTCGACGTCGGTGGCCGTCAAGCCGAGCTTGGCGAGCTTGTTCGGGTCGAGCCAAATACGCATGGAATAGCGGCGCTCGCCGAAAATGGTGACGTCGCTCACTCCGGGGAGGCGCTTCAGCGGATCGACGAGCTGAAGATAGGCGTAGTTGCTGAGCGTGACGGGATTGATCGAGCCGTCGGGCGAATAGAGGTTCACCGCCAGGATGAAGTTCGGGTTCTGCTTCGCGATGGTGATGCCGGTCTGATTGACGATGCTCGGAAGCTGCCCGGTCGCCTGCGACACGCGGTTCTGCACGTCGACAGCGCCGATATCGACGTTATATCCAATATTAAAGGTGACGGTGATCGTCGATGTGCCGTCATTGGCGCTCACCGAGGAGATGTATATCATCCCTTGAGCGCCGTTGATCTGCTCTTCGAGCGGCGTGGTCACGGCATTCGCGACCGTTTGCGCGCTCGCGCCGGTATAGGTCGAACTGACGACAACCTGGGGCGGCGTGATCTGGGGAAACTGCGCCACCGGCAGCGCGAGATAGGCGATGAGCCCGGCGAGCACCATGATGATGGCGATCGAGGAGGCGAAGATCGGACGTTCGATGAAGAAATTGACCATTGACCTTAGCCTGAGGTGGCGGGTAGATTATGGAAACGGAACGGTATAGTTTCCCTGTGAGCAGAGTGTTGTCAAGGGGGGGTGGTCATGGCCCATGCGGTTCTGGCCCGTGGAGCCAAATCAGGCGGTCGCCCCACGCGGCAGGAGGCCGAGCATCGCATGAAGCGGCTTCTCGAAATCGCGCAACGCCACTTCCTCGCGGCGGGCTATCGCGAGACCAGCATTGACAGCATCATCCGCGAGGCGGGTATCGCGAAGAAGACGCTGTACCATCATTTCGGCGGCAAGGCTGGCCTGTTCACCGCGATCGTCGAGACGCTCCGCCGCTCGTGGATTGCCGAGCTCAGTGACATTGTGCTCGGACCGAGCCGGCCGGAGCAGGTGCTGGAAGCGGTCGCGCTCCATCTCCTCGATGTCGGCACGCGCCGCGAGGTGATCGAGCTGCATCGGCTGTTCCTCGTGGAAGCGCATCGTTTTCCGGATTTGGCCCGCGGCAATTACGAAATGGACGGCTCGGCGCGCGGCATGGAGCCGCTCTCCTCCTATCTCCGCGCCGCCGTAGCTGAAGGCGCGCTGGAGATCGATGACGTGGCTCTCGCCACGGAGCAATTCACGTCTTTGGTGCTCGGCGGGATCCGTGAGCGGTTGCTGTTTGGCGCTGCCCGGCGTCCAAGCGCTTCCGAGCGCAACCTCATCGCGCGCCAGGCCGTGCGCATCTTCTTAGCCGGATGTAGCGCGTAGGGAAGCGCCGCCACGGCGACGTGCGAACTGCCGGCCGGCCACGCTTTCGCCCCGCGAGCTCCACGGTTGAAGGTAGTCACGTTAACTGAGAGCGGAACCAACCGGCTGCACGATTGTCTCGAGGCACGATCGAAACCTTACGGTTCACTCACAACCGGTCTCGCCGCGTTCGCCATCTAACCCGGCGTTCCGAGTTCGCCGGTCCCCGCGAGCAAGCAAAAGGACCTGACACAAAATAACTTTCAGGGTCTGGATCGTGCCCACTGGCACGGCGTGGTCCAATATCACTCCCGTCAAGGGACGTATTCGCTCCGCGGTGGCGGATGATGCAGGTCGCCGGATGCGCGCGCCAGGAGACAGGATCCAAAGACGCCGGTTGAACAAGTGCATTCTCCGGCGAAGCGCATGCCGGTTCGCCGTAAAAAAATGCGACCGCGCCAAAGACGCTAGCGTAGCGGCTCCTCAATGAGCGCTTCCTCAAGCGTTTTTCGAGGTTTCCTGCTTTTCTGCCGTGAGACGGGTCTTCTTCCAGTCGCCTTTGGCGAACCAGCAAATGGCGATGAAGGCGACGACGAGATTGGTGACCGGGAACGACCACCACAGCCCGCGTGCGGCGAGCGCGCTGTGCTTGGAAAGCACGTAAGCCAGCGGAAACTGGACCACCCATTGCGATACCAGGGCGATCATCATCGCCGCCAGCATGTTTCCCGAGGCGCGAAGGGTGGCGACGAGACAAAGTTGCACGCCGATAAGACCCCACGAGAGCGCCATGGTCCGGATGAAAGCGGCGCCCTCGGCGATGACGTCCGCATCCCGCGGAACGAAGAAGGCAACCAGGGGGGAAGCAAAGGCGAAGGCGAAAATGCCGGCCGCCGTAAGCACGCCGAACCCCAGCGCCGCTCCCAGGATCGAGATGCGGGATGCCCGCTCGATGTTATTGGCGCCGATATTCTGTCCGACCAGCGTCGAAATGGCCATCGACAGGCCCAGGGCCGGGATGGTGATCACCTGTAGAATGGTCGACCCAACGCCATAGGCGGCCAAGGTGAGCGTCCCAAAGCTCGAGATGAGGAACGACATGATCATCAGGCCGAGCGCCCGCGTCGAGAGTTCGATCGAGGCGGGAAAGCCGAGCAGGAACGCCCGCTCGATGTAAGCGAAATCAGGCCGCAGCGACGCCCAGGGCAGCCTGATCCGGTAGGCGCCGCGCCGTAGGATGACGAGCGCAAGCAGCGTCGCCAGCCCTTGCGTGACAAGCGTCGCCAGCGCGGCACCCATCACGCCCGAACCCGGCACGGGCCCCCAGCCGAAAATGAACAGCGGATCAAGCAGGAAGTTCAGCACGACCGTGCCGAAAACGATGTAGAGCGGAACCGCGGTTTCGCCGACGCCGCGCATGATCGCCTGAAACATCGCGAATTCGAAGACGAAGATCAGGCCGATGAACGACACGCGCAGAAAGCCCAGCGCTCCCGCATAGACATCTGGCTCGACACCGACAAGCTTGAGGAGGTAAGGTGCAAGCCCATAGCCGATTCCGCCGAGCACGATCGAGGCCGCGGCCACCATCAGCAGCGTCTGACCGGCGATGTGATTGACCATGGCGTCGTTCCGGGCGCCGGCATATTGCGCAATCAGCGTCGAGCCGGCGACGGCGAGGCCAGCGCCCATGGCGATCATCAGAAAGGTGATGGGAAAGCTGACCGAAACGGCAGCAACGGCGGCCGCCCCTAGACGTCCCACCCAGAACGCATCGGTGAGCTGATACCCTGCCTGCAGGATGTTGGCGAGAATGATCGGAATGGCCAGCACGAGCAGGGAGCGAATGATCGGACCTTCGACAAAGGATTTCTGACGGGCAATGGGCACGCGTGCTCCTCACATGCTTTTCAGGGCGCGATCGCAAATGATCAGCCGATTCGAGACGCCGGGATAGAAAATGACTGGTTTGGCCCGGTCAAGCGGTGCGGCGCGGCACGCCGCCATCGCGTTCAGCACGCCGATGCCGGGGATAGTCGCCGGGCGCCGGGCGGCTTCATCGTTCTTCGCGTGCGCTGCAAACTCATCATCGAAGGCGGCGATGCGTCGATCGAGAACCCGCCATTCTTCCCGCATGTCCTCGATCGGCATGCGGAGCCGCTGGCTGACTGCGAGGCCCTCTTCTTCGCCCAGCATCGCGTCGAGCTCGGTTTCGAGATTGCGCCGCACCTGCGCGATGACTGTGCCCCGCTCCAGGAGAATGGCGCGCAGCCGATTGATCACGGCGGTGCGTTCCCCCACCAGCCGATCGCGGGCGTGACGCAGCGTCTGCATTTCCAGTTGCTCCTCACTTTTCAACTCGACGAAGCGCATGGCCGGCCGGGTCGCCGCTTCTGCGATAGCCTCGGTGTCCCGATCGTCGTTCTTCTGTGCCGTGACGAGGGACTGCTTGGCAACAAGGCCGTCCATGTCGCGCTCGGCGTCGCGCCGGAGGGAATAAAGGACATTCTGGGACTTTGGAACGAGACACGGGAAGGCGCCAAATCTTGGCTTTGCGTCATGAATGAGCTGAAAAACCGGGGCGTCGGCGACATTCTCATCTCGGTCGCCGACGCCTAAAGGGCTTTCCCGATGCGATCAACGCCGTCTTTCCGCAGACGATCGTGCAGACCTGCGTCGTGCATCTCATCCGCAATTCCATGGATTTTGCGCCATGGAATGACCGCAGACCCATCGCCGCCGAG
>JBATYB010000454.1:0-1676 GCA_049673825.1 Methylocella sp.
ACGTGTCTTCCAGCGAGAACGGCCACGAGGTCTATGCCTCGCAGGAGACTTTCCGCGAGGTTGCCAAGGCTTTGGAAACAAAATTCGGCGAGGCCCGCAAGGCGGCGCTGACTTGGAAGCCGCAGAACACCGTGCCGGTGGACGACGAGACCGGCGAGAGGCTCTTGAAGCTGATCGATCTCCTGAACGAGCACGACGACGTGCAGAACGTCTACGCCAATTTCGAGATCTCGGACGCGCTGCTCGCCAGATTGGGCGGCTAGGCCGTTGCAGACCATGCGCCCTCTGATTTCTTGAGGGACATGTTATGGCAACAACTCGGGCGCATTGGCGCCGCGGGAATACTCACCGCCGTCATTCCGGGGCGCGCGGAGCGCGAGCCCGGAATCCATAACCACCGTTGTCAATTTTTGAATACCACTGGATACACATCGCCCCGCGGATTTCGTGGTTATGGATTCCGGGCCTGCGCCAAGAAAGAGGCGCATCCCGGAATGACGAACTCACGCGTTGCCGCGGTCTTCGCGGAACAGATCGAGCTTCTGCTGCACCGGACGATCCGAGAAACTGAACAACACCGAATCCTCGTCAGCCTCATGGGTAACCCATTGCCAGCTCGGCACCACGAACAGATCGCGCGGACCCCACTCGAAGGTCTGCTCGCCGACCCGGGTGCGACCGTAGCCTTCGATCGCCGCGAACACGGTGGCGTCGGTGGCGCGATAGCGCGCGGTCTTGAATCCCTTCGGCAGCAACTGGATGAAGGTGCCGATGGTCGGCATCGCAAAGTCGCCGGTTTCGGGATTGGAGAATTTCAGCTTCAGGCCGTGGCAGGCGTCCCATTCGTTGCGCGCCCTGGCCTGCTCCAGCGCCTCGCGGGTGTGGCTGTAGGGATAGTTGAAGATCGCAGAGGTCTTGGAGGCCCGCTTCTGGTCGACCGGCAGCAGATTGTGGCCGTAGCGGGCAAAACTGTCGCCGGCGGGGCGGGTGATCTTCTGCTGGTCCTCGTCCGACCCTTCCGCGAAGGATGCATCGAAGAACTGCACCATCGGGATATCGAGCCCGTCGAGCCAGAACATCGGCTCCGAGGTCTGGTTGCTGTGGTCGTGCCAGGTCATCGACGGCGTGATCACGAAGTCGCCCGGCGCCATCGCCGTGCGCTCGCCGTCCACGGCGGTAAAGGCGCCCTTGCCCTCGAGCACGAAGCGCAGCGCCGACTGGCTATGCCGGTGCGCCGGCGCGACATCGCCGGGGATCACCATCTGCACCCCGGCAAACAGCGAGGTGGTGATTTTCGACTGGCCGCGCAGCCCGGGATTTTCCAAAACCAGCACCCGCCGCTCGGCTTCCTTGGCGGTGATCAACTTTCCCGCCTCGGTCATGTAGTCGCGGATGGCGTCGAACTTCCACAGATGCGGCCGGCAGGCGCTGCGCGGCTCCGGCGTGATCAGATCGCCCATCACGTTCCAGAGCGCGGAGAGATTTTCGCCGTCGATCTTCCGGTAGAACGCTTCGCGCTCCGGGGTCTTCTGTACGGCTTCCATGGCGAGCCTCCCGTCGGTTCTTGTTAGCTGGGCCAATTGACAGCATTCTTACAAAGTGGATAGCGTCAATGCCGCGAACCCGGCAAACGACGGGAAAAGAGGGAGGTTCCGATGAAGCTGCACGGCTATTTC
>JBATYB010000455.1:0-5530 GCA_049673825.1 Methylocella sp.
CGCGGCGTCTCCGGAGAAATGGCGGAGGACACGGCCACGCGAATCCGAAGCGAGGTCGCGCTCAGGAATCCGGACCTCGTTCTTTGGCAGTTGGGAACCAATGATGCGCTTGCCCGGATTCCGCCGCGGGATTTCGAGGACACCGTGCGTTCGACGATCCGCTGGCTGAAGGAGAACCGGATCGACGTCGTGCTCGTCGGGGTGCAATATACCGTGCGCCTCGCCCGGGACCCGAATTATGTCGCTTAGTCCGTTCGAAGCGGAGAATGGCGATAGGGCTCAAGCTTGGACCAGCAGCGCCCATCGGCTTGCGATTTTAAGCCTCGTCATCTTTTACGGGCTCGCGCTGGCCTGTTGGCTCTATAGCGGAACGGTCGTGCCGTGGGATTCGAAAAACCATTTTTACGCGATGTTCCGTTTCCTTGGCGATGCCTTGCATCATGGTGAGGTTCCGCTCTGGAACCCCTATCATTTCGGCGGGTATCCGGCGATCGCCGATCCGCAATCCTTGATCTTCACGCCGAGCATGGTGCTTTTTGCGCTGGTCGCCCCAAATGCCTCGATGCAACTCTTCGACGCGGCCGTCCTCGCGCATCTTTTGGCGGGAGGGGTTTGCATTCTGGGCCTAGTGCGGCGCTGGCGCTGGCACCCGGCGGCAGCGGTCCTCGCGGCGATCATTTTCATGCTTGGCGGCGCCGCGTCCTCGAGGCTTCAGCACACCGGCATGATCATTTCCTATTCGTTCTTTCCAGCGGCCTGGTGGTGCCTCGATATCGCGCTCGAGCGCCGCTCCTATCGTTTCGCTCTCGCGTTCGGTCTCGCCGCATCCTTGATGGCGCTCGGCCGCGATCAGGCCGCCTTTCTGTTTTGCGCGGTTCTTGCGGGTTATCTCGTTTTTGCCGCGGCCCAATCGGGAAACGCGCTTGTCTATCTGCGCGCCCGGGCCGGCATCCTGGCGTTGAGCGTCGCCGTGATCCTCGCGATATTGATCGTCCCGGCACTGTTGACCATGCAGTTTCTCGCCGACTCGAACCGGCCGGGCGTTCCTTTCGGGGTCGCGGCCGCGGGTTCCCTCGCGCCGGTCAATCTGATTACGCTATTCGCGCCGAATTTCTTCGGCTCCCTCGATCATCTCTATGATTACTGGGGGCCTAGCTATTACACCATGCCGCGCGCCGATTGGACCGACCGCGCCGTTGATTATCTTTTTATCGGGACGCTACCTTTCGTGCTCATCGCGTGGCACGGATTTGGAGCCGGCCGGTTGTTCGCGCGGCGCGGGCGTTTCTTTCTCATTCTGCTTCTGCTGGCGCTTGCTTACGCGCTGGGGCGCTATACCCCGTTCTTCGCGCTGGCATTTGACTGGATACCCGGCGTGTCCCTTTACCGGAGGCCCGCGGACTCGACGTTTCTGTTCAATATTGCCCTTGCCTTTGCCGCCGGATTTTTGCTGCACCGCTATATCGAGGAAGGCCTGCCGAAGCCTTTCCGAACGCTGCCGAAATGGCTCGCCTTCACGCTGGCCGGGGCGACCACGCTGGCGCTCGCCGGGCTGACCAGCACCGGCCTCGCCTTTTCCGTGCGGGAAGACCACGTGACAGATTCGCTTGCCGCGCTCGCGGTTGCCGCGGCACTGGCGGCCGCGGGCGCCGCCGTCTTGTTTGGGCCCCAAGCACGCCCGAGACGGGCGCTCGCGGCGAGTTTGTTCGTGCTTTTAAGCGGGACCGAAATCCTCTGGCGCAATGCCGCCTCCCCGCTCAACGCGGAGCCGCTCGAAAGCTACAGCGTCTATGCCGGAATGAAACCCGCCGAAGCCGCGGGCATCGCGGTTCTGCGCCACGAAATAGCCGCCAAAATGCGCGGCGGCGGCCGTCCGCGCGTCGAGATTCTAGGCCTCAAAGGGGCGTGGCAGAATGCGTCGATGGTCCTCAAATTCGAAAATACGCTCGGCTACAATCCGTTGCGCATCGATGCTTACGAACGCGCGGTCGGCGCTGGGCCGGGTGCCGAGGATTTCTCCGCGCGCCACTATCCGGGCACTTTTCGCGGCTACAATAGCCGCCTTGCGGCGTTGCTCGGGCTCGAATATTTGGTCCTCGACCGCCCATTGACGGAACTGCCACGCGACATCCCGCGACCGAAGGCTCAAGCGATCTATACAAGCGACATCATGTATATCTACAAGCTCGGCAAAACCGTGCCGAGAGCCACCTTCGCGTCGGCGGTCGAGCCGGTCGACAAAGCGGAAGTTCTCGACGAACACGTCCTTCCCGGCTTCGACCCGGCGAGCGAGGTGTTGATCGACCAGGCAAGCATGGCCGATCTTCATGGCGGTCCCTACGCCCGAGGCACGGGCCAAGAGCGCTTCCAAACCGCGAGCCACGCGGGGCGCGGGTTGGAGCAATCCGTAAGCCAAGCCTCGCGTGAAGCACCGGGCCTATCGCATGTCGCGATCGTCAGCTACGCCGATAGCTCGGTCGAGATCGACGTCGATGCCCCAAAGGCGGGCATTGTTGTGCTGCACGATCTTTTCTATCCAGGCTGGGAGGCCCGCGTCGATGGGCATAAGGAACCGGTGCTTCACGCCAATATTCTGTTTCGCGGCGTCGAGGTTCCGGCCGGCCACCATCGGGTCGCCTTTTCTTTTCACCCGCTGTCGTCGGCCAATCTCGCCGCGGCGGCATCAAGCGTTTTCCATCGAGGGGAGGAGTAAGGCTTGCGGCCGCTGGCAAGACCGGCTTCCGGCCGGACCGGACAAGGCTTCATCGCCCGCCGGACTTTGCTTGCGCTTTTGGCGGCATCCGCCCTATGCTTGGTGACTTGGCCTGTCGCGGCGCAATCGCCGAAAGCGGGAAATCCCGCCGGTCCTCCCCGGCGCTTGCCGCTTGCTCCCGAGACCGCTCCCGTCGAGACGGCGCACGGCATGGTCCGGCTATCCGCGCTTTTTGCCGCCACCGACACGCAGCCGGTGCGTGAAGGCCTACATTGGCGCATATTCGAGGAAGTGCCGGGAACGGACGGCAACCACAAACTGGTCGCGCAATCCACCGACGCGACGCCAAACCTGTCCCTTCCCAACGGCAATTTCGTCGTTCATGCCGCCTTGGGGCTCGCCGGCGCGACAAAGCGCATCGCCGTTAACGGCACGTTGTTAAACGAAACGCTCGTGCTCAATGCCGGCGGGTTGCGGATCGCGGGCCAGCTCGGCGACACGCCCATCAATCCAGCGAAATTATCGATTGCGATCTATGTTCCCGAGCGCGGCAACCCGGAAGCAAAACTGGTTGTCGCGAACGCCAAATCCGGGGACACGATCGGCCTTCCGGAAGGCAATTATCATATTGTGTCGACTCTCCTCGACGCGGCGAGCAACGGTTCGGCGAGCCCGACGAATTCGGTGATCAGCGCCGATCTCAAGGTTCAGGCCGGCAAGCTGACCGACGCGACGCTGCGTCACCGCGCCGCCGCCATCACTCTGAAACTCGTGAACAGCCCCGGCGCCGAAGCCCTCGCCAATACGGCGTTCACGATCCTGACGCCGGGCGGCGATGTCATCCGCGAGATGATCGGCGCGTTTCCCTCGGCCACTCTCGCCGAAGGCGAGTATGTCGCGATCGCGAGACACGACAGCCAAACCTATCAAACGACGTTCAAGGTCGAGTCCGGCGTCGACAAGGATGTCGAAGTATCCGCCAAGGAAACCCCGCCGCCCGAGGCGCCGTGACGATCAAGTCTCGATTCTTGAGGTCGCAGGCGGCAACTCGGATGATAAGGACATTCCGGAAACGGAAACCGCAAGGCAAAACCGCAAATGAGGCGGAACTGGAATTGACCTATCGACAGCGAAGTTGAGCCCCGCGTCATCGCTTGTTCGGCCGTCAGGCGGGAAATTTGTCCCCAAACATGGGCCGCCCGCTCTTCGAAGACTCTCGCGTCGCCTCGTCCTGGATGACGTCCCAATGCTCGGCGAGCAGGCCGTTGTCGATACGCAGGATGTCGGCCACGACCCAGCTCACTGGCTGCCCGATCCCTGAAAACCGGCCGTGGAGCACGACATAGTCGCCGTCGGCGACGATCAGCGCGTTCTCGTAATGCAGCTCTTTCGGCGCGGCCTTGACAAGTTCGAAGAGCCCCTCGCGCCCCGGCGCGATATGAGCACTGTGCTGGATATAGGCGGGCGACCAGAAACGCTCGGCGGCGGCGTAGTCCCGCTTGTTGAAGAGCGCGTCGAACGCCTTCAAGACGAACGCTTTGTTCTGTGCTTCGGTCGTGGTCATGGCTTCACCTCATATTGCAGCCTGACTGATCTAGCGGCGGCTCATGACGATATTCGCGCCGCCGGCGTCGGTTAGCTGATCTCGTCGACACGGTCCGGGTAGAAGGCGACGTAATCCTTGATCTGCGCCATCGCTTCAAATGGGGTCTCATAAGTCCACACCGCATTGACGGAACGATCCCCGCCAGCCGGAATGCTGTAGTAGGAGGCGTCGCCCTTGTAGGGGCAATAGGTCGTGTGTTCGCTACGGGTGAGCGCGGCCATATCGACATCCCGACGGGGGATATACTGAACGGCCGGATAGGAGGCCTCGCGAAGCGTCAACGCATCGCGGGTGTCGGCGATAACTTTTCCGCCGACTGTGACCACGACGCGAGACGGGTTCGCATTGACCGAAATGGGGTGGTCGGCCCCCGGAATCTTCATCGGCTTGTCAGCCATGATCTGTATCCTTCTGAATTGGAAACGGTGCCCCGGGAAGACCGCCCCTAACCGGGCGCGGAGCACGCCTCCGTGCCCGGACAGGGTCAGTGGCTCTTACCGCCATCGACATTGAGGACATGGCCGGTGATGAATGAAGCTTCGTCCGACGCGATGAAGACGATGGCGTTGGCAAGCTCCTCCGAGAGGCCGAGGCGACCCATCGGAACAGTCGTCACCAGATTGGCCTTGTTCCCGGGCGTGCCCGTAAAGCGGGTCAACATGCCGGTATCTATAGGACCGGGCGCCACGGCGTTCACACGGATTCCCGACTTGACGGTCTCGAGCGCCACCGACTTGGTAATGCCCTCGACGGCGTGCTTGCTGCCGACATAGACGGAGGCCCCCGCCGCACCCTCGTGCCCGTAGGTCGACGAGATGTTGATAATGCTACCGCTGCCCTGTCCCTGCATGACGCGCACCTCGTGCTTCATGCTCAGGATCACGCCGAGAACATTCGTGTCGAACGTCGCGGCATAGCTTTCCGCTGTCTGGTCCGTGATCGGGCCAACCTGGCCTTCGGTGCCAGCATTGTTCACCGCGACGTCGAGACGGCCAAACCGCGCGACGGTCTTGTCGACCAGTGCGCGGACGTCATCCTCGTTGCGGACGTCGGCGTTGATGAACTCGGCCTCCGAACCGAAGGAGCGCAGCTCCTTAACAAGCGCCTTGCCGGCCTCGTCACGCCGACCGGCAATGACCACCTTCGCGCCCTTCTTGGCGAAGGCGACGGCGGCGGCGCGGCCTATCCCCGTGAGTGCTCCGGTGATCAAG
>JBATYB010000456.1:0-9661 GCA_049673825.1 Methylocella sp.
AGCGGGTGAGGCTCGAAAGGCCGCGATTTGAGCTCGGGATGAAACTGCACGCCGATGAACCAGGGATGACCGGATAATTCGATCGTCTCCGGCAACAGGCCGTCCGGCGACATGCCGGCGAAGACGATACCGCTTTGGGCGAGCCTTTCGCGGTAGGCGGTGTTGACCTCGAAGCGATGCCGGTGGCGTTCGGATATGCTGGTGGCGCCATAAATGGCGGCGATCCTTGACCCCGGCATCAGTTCGGCGCGATAGGCGCCAAGCCGCATCGTTCCGCCAAGATCCGTCCCGGCGGCGCGAGTTTCCAGCTCGTTGCCGCGCAGCCACTCAGTCATCAGCCCGACGACCGGCTCCTTCGCCGGACCGAATTCGCTCGAATTGGCCTCCGGCATGCCGGTCAAGGATCGCACCGCCTCGATCACCGCCATCTGCATCCCGAAACAGATACCAAAGTAGGGAAGCTTGCGTTCGCGGGCGAAACGCGCGGCGAGAATTTTGCCTTCCGCGCCGCGCTTGCCGAAGCCGCCAGGAACCAGAATGCCATGCACATGTTCGAGGTAAGGCGCCGGATCGCTGGTTTCGAAAATTTCCGATTCGATCCAATCCAGGTGGACCTTGACCCGGTTGGCCATGCCGCCATGGCTCAACGCCTCGGTCAAGGATTTATAGGCGTCCTTAAGCCCGGTGTATTTGCCGACGATCGCGATCGTGACTTCGCCTTCCGGGTTGTGAATGCGCTCCAGCACGGCGTTCCAGCGGCCCATGTCGGGCTTCGGCGCGGGCTCGATCCCGAAAGCGGCCAAAACTTCCCGATCCAGCCCGGCCGCATGATAGGCGTGCGGCACCTCGTAGATCGAGGCGACGTCGCGGGCGTCGATCACCGCGCCCTCGCGCACGTTGCAGAAGAGCCCGATCTTGCGCCGCTCCTCGCGCGCGATCTCGCGATCGGTGCGGCACAGAAGAATGTGCGGCTGGATGCCGATGGCGCGCAGTTCCTTGACCGAATGCTGGGTCGGCTTGGTCTTCAGCTCGCCCGCGCTTGGAATGAACGGCAGAAGCGTGAGGTGAATATAGATCGCGTGCCCGCGCGGCAGCTCGTTGCCGAGCTGGCGGATCGCCTCAAAAAAGGGCAGTCCTTCGATATCGCCGACGGTGCCGCCGATCTCGACCAGGACGAAATCGACGCCCTCGTTGCCGCCGAGCACGAAAGCCTTGATCGCGTTGGTGACGTGCGGAATGACCTGAACGGTCGCGCCAAGGTAATCGCCGCGGCGTTCCTTGGCGATGATCTCCTGATAGACCCGGCCGGTCGTGATATTGTCTTCCCGCATCGCCGGCCGGCCGGTGAAGCGCTCGTAATGACCAAGATCGAGATCGGTTTCCGCGCCGTCCTCGGTGACGAAGACTTCGCCGTGCTGGTAGGGGCTCATCGTCCCCGGATCGACGTTCAGATAAGGGTCGAGCTTGCGCAGCCGGACGCTATAGCCGCGCGCCTGAAGAAGCGCGCCGAGCGCCGCCGCCGCGAGCCCTTTGCCAAGCGATGACACCACGCCGCCGGTGATGAAGATAAACCGCGCCATGGGGCTTGGGATTTATCCTGTTTCCGCCCGCTTGGGGAGGCAAATTACGCGCCGTCGTCCCTTTTTGCACATGAATGCGAAGGTTATTTCGACCGCGGCGGAGGCGAGGCCGGGGACTGGGTCTTGGTCGGGCCGGGCGCGGCCTGTGGCGGCGCCGGTTGCAGCTTGATGGAAGCGGGCGGAGACGCGGCAGGCCCGGTTTGAACTGGCGCCAACGGAACCAGGGGCGTCGCGGGCTGATTTAATGGGGGCAAATTCAGACCTTGCGGCGCCTCGGGCGCGGCGGGTCCCGTCTCGCCCGGCAAGGCCATCCCCGCCGGACGCGCCGGCGGCTTGGCCGCCTGGTCTTCCATCCGTCGCAATTGGTCGAGCAAACTTCCCTTGCCCCCGCCCTCTTTTGCCGCGCCGCCCTCCGGTTCGATCGGCGTGACGCTTTGGAAGGTTATTTCCGGGGCTTGATTGAGCCGCGCGAGGATCGTCAAGCCCATGCTGGTCGCGAAAAACAGCGCCGCCAAGATAGCTGTCGCGCGGGTTAGCGCGCTTGCCTGGCCGCGTCCGGTCATGAAGCCGCCGCCGCCGCCGATGCCAATGGCTCCGCCCTCGGAGCGCTGCAAGAGCACGGTCACGACAAGCACGACCACGACCATGAGATGAACAACGATCAGGACCGACTGCATGGAAAATACTCTCTCATATTCTTGGAGGCTTGCCGCAACGAAAGCTAGCGAGGCGGAACGCGACTGCGAGTTTGAGCCCCTTTTAAAGGGCTCCTAGCCGCGTGGCTAGATGGTCCTCCCGGGTACAATGCCGTCGCAGTTACCACGGAAGCAAGCTGCACACCATGATATCACGGATTGGCGCAGGACTCTGTGGCAGGTCCGGGAAACGCTTTCGCAATTGCGCCGCGCGGTATTGGAACCACTTCCAAGCCCAGGCGCGGCTCAGGAAGCCCAAGTCGGGCGCGCCGGAGCTTGGTCAGCGTTGCGCGCGCCAACTAGCGTAGTTTCTTGCCGGATGTCCGAATCTCATAATCGAGAACAGCGGCGTTCCGTTCGCTCGCGACGCATTTGGAACAGCGGTCGAAAACCACGGATTTTTCCAGGGCTCTGATCAGCTTGAAAGTGTCATTGCCCGGAACAGTGATCGAAACGTGGACTCCGGGGTTAAAATATCGGTTTGCTATTGCCACAAACTCCTGCAAGTCTTCGAGAAATTGCAAGTCGGTCCCCTCCGGAAATCCGCCAAGAGATTGCCCTTTAAGCTGGGCATCACGATCTATATGCGCGATACGCTTGCTGCGCTCTGGCTCTATATATTTACGAAAGCTAATTAAGCGTGCATTTATTTGTTCTAGTTTCTGACGAATTTCTTCAGGCCAATCGAGCTTCTGTAAAATATAATTCGTGGTCAGGTTGAAATGTTTTCCTGTATTTACTGGGTCGGTAATTTTGCTAAATTGAAGAAGAACATACTCTACCAAAAAGTCGTTGATAGCGCCAAAACAAAAAGGCGCGATAGCTTTATAGAGCTCCAAACGGCTTGCATCGGAAACGAACAAGCTTCTATACAGATTATAGACGAAGCTAACTTGTGCGCATAGCTTACAAAATTCGGCCGCTGTGGCTCTGGAATTTGGCATGACTTCCGCTCCGGGCTCGGATCAAGCCGCTCATATACTACCCCCGCCCGAGCTATTGATATTATATGCGAAGGTTATCCCCAGCGGCCGGCGTGCGGTCATATTAACGGGGGAGGGCGCGGCCATGTCTCTGAACAAGAACCGTCTCGCAATCACCGCCGCAACCATCGGCGCCATCTCATATCCGGTTTGGACTGGAAGCTTCCGGGATTGGCATATCCACTGCAAATTCCGCTTAGAGGATATCACTGGCTGTCAAAACTACAACTCCAACGTTCTGGACGCTTTGCTTGGAGGCGAAAGCGTGCTCATGGACGTATTGCTTGGAGCCGCCGTCCCCGCAGCCCTTGTTTATTTCGGCCCGCGCTTGCTTGCCGCTTGGCTGCGCTGGGTCCGCGAAGAAGATGTCGCGAAGAAGATACCGGAACCCCCACAAAGGCCCAGCTATTGGCTAATCCTGAAATACTTCTTGTCGGCTGCCGCCCTCTTTTATCTCGCATATCTATTGAGGGCATGAGGCCATGAGAGCGCGTGGCCGCGATCTGGAGCTTTATGCCAAACGCGCGGTCCTTGATGGCGGGGCGCGATCCGAGCGGCGTCATAAATCGACGTGGCGTGTTTCTTCATGACGATTCCAGCGCGATCATAGGACAGTTCCTGAAAATCTAATGCTCGTCAATAGTATCCAGCTCGCCCCATGGCGACTTATGCCGCAGGCCGGCCAACGTCGTTAAAATATCGCCCGCCACCCCGGCAAAACACTTCACCGGTAAACGCCGGCGATCGCCATGAACTCGGCACAGTGCAGGCTCGCGCCGCCGACCAGCGCGCCATCGACGTCTTCGACCGACAGAAGTTCCGCGGCATTGGCCGGCCGCACCGAGCCGCCATAGAGAATCCGCATGCCGGCGCCCTGGCCCGGCAGATGCCGGTTCACCCGGCCACGGATGAAGCCGTGCATCTCGGCTATGTCCCCCGGAGTCGGCGTAAGACCCGTGCCGATCGCCCAAACCGGCTCGTAGGCAATGATAATTTGTCCCGGCGGCGAATTTTCCGGAATCGAACCCGCCAGCTGCACGCCGACGACAGGCAAGGCGCCGCCTGCTTCCCGCGCTGCTCTCGTTTCGCCGACGCAAATGATCGCCGCGAGCCCCGCGCGGAGCGCCGCCTTGGCCTTGGCGCGAACGATCCTGTCGGTTTCGTGGTGGCCGGCGCGGCGCTCCGAGTGGCCGAGGATTACGTAGGCCGCCCCCGCGTCCTTGAGCATTTCGGCGGAAATATCGCCGGTGAAGGCGCCGCTTGCCTCGGCATGGCAATCCTGGCCGCCGAGCCCGACCGGGGTGCCTTCGCAAATCCCCGCGACGGCCATGAGCAAGGTCGCCGGCGGACAAACGACGATTTCCGCCCTTCCCGCGCCGCCGGCGGCCACGGCCTCGCAAATCGAGGCCGCTTCGACGAGGCTTTTGCGCAAACCGTTCATCTTCCAATTGCCCGCGACGAAGGGGCGTGATCCGTGGGTCATGCGGAAAGTTTCCGGTCATTTCGCGGAAATCCGCGTTGCATGCGGGGCTTCATCTTTTTATAGTCCCCCGCCAATTTGGAAAAGCCCGGCGCCTGCCGGAAACCCCGAAAAGAGACCCCTTCCCATGCTTGTATCAATGCGTGCCTCGGCACAAGGCTGGATCGGCCGCGTCGTCATGGCAATCCTGATGGGCTTGATCATCCTCAGTTTCGCGATCTGGGGCATCGGCGACATTTTCCGCGGTTTCGGCGCGAATAATCTCGCCCAGGTCGGCGGCGTCGAGATCGGCGCCGACACTTTCCGCAACGCCTATCAGGCCGAATTGCAGAGTCTGCAGCGGGCCGAGCACCGCAACATCACCAATGAGGAGGCGCACGAATATGGTCTTGACCGGCAGGTTCTTTCCCAACTCGTCAACGAGGCCGCGCTCGATGACCAGGCCCGCGGGCTAGGGCTTGCGATAAGCGACGAGGACATCAAAAAGACGATCGTCAACGACCCCAATTTCAAGGGGGTGACCGGCCGGTTCGATCGCCAGGCCTTCGCCGCGTTTCTGCGCGACCAAGGATTTACCGAAAAGACCTACCTGCGGCAGCAGCGCGGTGTCCATTTGCGCCGTCAGATCGTCGATGCGCTGACCGGCGGTGTCCAATTGCCGAAGGCTTTGCTGGAGGCCATTTTCCGCTTTCAAATGGAAACCCGTGGCGTCGATTACATCTCCTTTCCCGCGGCGAGCGCGGGCCCGCTGCCCGCCCCCTCCCAGGACGAGCTGAAAAGATACTTTGCGAGCACCCGGCAGCTTTATGCCACGCCCGAATTTCGCAGCCTCGTCGTCGTGCCGGTTACCCCTGTCTCGATCGCCAAACCGGATGATGTCTCCGACGCCGACGCGCGAAACCGCTACGAGGAAGTCAAGTACGAGCGTTTCGGGGCGCCGGAAAAGCGCGAGGTCGAGCAAATTCTCTTTGCGAGCGATGCGGAGGCCAAGGAGGCCCGTGCGCAAATCGATGCGGGAAAGACTTTCGACGATCTTTTGAGCGAAAAAAATCTTACCCCCAAGGATGCGAGCCTCGGCACCGTCGCGCGGACCGGCCTCATCGACAAGAACGTCGCGGACGCCGCTTTTTCGCTCAAGGAAGGCGAAGTCAGCGCGCCGGTCAAGGCGCGATTCGGCACGGTCATTCTGCGCGTCGGCAAGATCGTTGCCTCGACCGTCAAGCCCTACTCCGGCGTCGCCCCCGAGCTCAAACGCGAGATCGCCCTGCAGCGCGCGCAAAGCGATATCGTCCGGCTGCACGACGCGATCGAGGATCAGCGCACATCCGGAAAATCGCTGACGGAGGCCGCGAATAGCGTCGGCCTCGAACCAAGGGTCATCGCCGCGATCGATGCGATGGGCAACGACCCGCAAGGCGTCCCGGTCAAGGATTTGGTTGATGGCGCCGCCCTTCTCAAAGCGGCGTTTGCCTCGGACATCGGCGTCGACAACGATACGTTGAGGGTGAAAGGCGGCGGCTATCAATGGTTTGAAGTCGCCAAGATAGACAAGGCCCGCGAGAAGACGTTCGACGAAGCGAAGGCGGAAGTCGAGAAGGCCTGGCGCGAGGACAAGGAGGGGAAGCTCTTGTCGGCGAAGACGGCGGAACTCGTCAAGAAGCTCGACGCCGGCGAAAGCATGGCGGCCATTGGCGCGGCGGAAGGCAATCTTGCGGTCACCCATGCCAACGCGGTGAGGCGCGGCGGGTCGAGCGGCCTCGCGGTCAATTTCGTCACCCAGATATTCAACGTCGGCGTGCATCGCGCGGGGTCGGTCGCCAGCGAAGACGGCGGCCGGATTCTGTTCCAGGTCGTCTCCTCCACCACCCCGTCCTTCGACCCCGAGGCCGCCGAGCTCACCAACATCACGGGCGACGTGAAGCGTGGGCTTGACGAGGATGTGGTCGCGCAATATCTCGCGAAGCTCGAAAGCGATCTCGGCGTGAAACTCAACGCCAAGGCGTATTCCGCCGCAACCGGGGTCTCTCCCGGCGGCTTTTGAGCGGCCGGCCGATGTTCGAACCGTCCCTTGAGACCTGCGCGCGACGCTATGAGGCGGGGCAAGCCTGCCTCGTTACCGCCCGCCTCGCCGGCGATCTCGAAACGCCTGTTTCGGCCTTTTTGAAATTATCGGCGGGCCGGGCAGGGCGGATTTTTCTGCTCGAATCCGTCGAAGGCGGCGCCGCGCGAGGCCGCTTCTCGATGATCGGGCTCGATCCGGATATTGTCTGGCGCGTCTCCGGCGGGAAAGCCGAGATCAATCGCCGCGCGCTCGCCGGTCCCGGCGGTTTTTCGCCTTGCGCCGGGCCTCCGCTCGCGGCTCTGCGCGAGCTCATCGCCGAATCGCGGATCGAGACCCCGGACGATTTCCCCCCGATGGCGGCGGGCGTCTTCGGCTATCTCGGCTACGATATGGTCCGCCAGATGGAGCACCTTGCCGAAGCAAAGCCAGATCCGATTGGCGTGCCGGATGCGCTCATGCTGCGCCCGACGGTGATGGTGGTTTTCGATGCGGTCAAGGACGAAATTTTCGTCGTCACGCCGTTGCGCCCGGAGCCAAATGCCGCTTTTCACGCCGTCCATGATAGCGCGCGGAAACGCCTCGGATCGGTGGTCGCCACCCTCGAAGGCCCGCTCGCGCAGGGGGCCCATGCCGCCTGTGCGGCCGTGGCCGCCGGACCGCCGCGCTCGAACACGCCAAAAGAGCGCTTTTTCGAGATGGTCGAGCGCGCCAAGAATTATATCCGGGCGGGCGACATTTTTCAGGGTGTTCTTTCGCAGCGGTTCTCGGCGCCTTTCGCGCTGCCCGCCTTTGCGCTCTACCGGGCGCTGCGGCGAATCAACCCCGCGCCGTTTCTCTGCTATCTCGATTTCGGATCGTTCCAGATCGTCTGTTCGAGCCCGGAAATCCTGGTCCGCGTGCGGGGCGGAAAAGTCACCATCCGGCCGATCGCGGGCACCCGCTGGCGCGGCAAGACGAAGGCCGAGGACGAACGTCTGGCGGCGGAGCTCTTGGCCGACGAAAAGGAATGCGCCGAGCATTTGATGCTGCTCGATCTCGGCCGTAACGACGTCGGGCGCGTCGCCGAAACGGGCTCGGTCGAGGTGACCGAGAAATTTGCGATCGAACGCTACAGCCATGTCATGCATATCGTTTCGAACGTCGAAGGCAGGCTCGCGCGAGACCATGATGTGATCGATGCTTTGTGCGCCGGGTTTCCGGCCGGCACCGTATCCGGCGCGCCAAAGGTGCGGGCGATGGAAATCATCGACGAGCTCGAGACCGACAAGCGCGGCATCTATGGCGGCTGCATCGGCTATTTCGGCGCGGCGGGCGAGATGGATACCTGCATCGTCCTGCGCACCGCCATTATCAAGGATGGGACGATGCACGTGCAAGCCGGCGCGGGAATCGTCTATGATTCCGATCCGGCGGCCGAACAACGCGAATGCGTCAACAAGGCGCAAGCCCTGTTCCGCGCCGCCGAGGAAGCCGTCCGCTTCGCGGCCAGAGCGAGGCGTGGCCCGTAGAGGACTTCGAGAGAGTTTTTGCGCGATGAAGCACTATTGCCCGCAGGGCGGCATCTTAAATTGCTGGCGGTTTCCTTAAGCGGAGGGATTCGATTGGGGTTCGAGGGAGAGACCCATGGCCATCGGTTTTTCTAAAGCAAATGAAGGAGATCTTCGATCGCCGCGTTACCGGAATGGTGACCTATCCGTTGGATGAAATTCCGCCGGCGACGCTGGCTGGCCCGTTGTGCGGGGCGGACGATGGGGAGGCGAGCGAGCTATTAAGCCGCGAAGGCGCTGAAGCGGGTTTTGCCGGACAAGACAGGCATTCCCCGCGCCCAAACGTTCCGCAAGGTTTTCCGGTTGCCGAAGCCTGAAGTTCCGGAACAATGCATTGCGTCGCGGATTGCTTCGCAGCAAGAAATCGGTGCAAGAAATCGTGCGTGGCGTGGTTGCGGTTGACGGCAAGACGCCGCGCGGTTCGAGCCAAGCGGCGGATGGAAGCGGGGCTCCGCATCTTCTCCCGGCCTCGGCTTGCGAGGCTTTCCAAGGCAATCGGGCAATGCGCGGCCGGCCGCAAGAGCCACGCGATCGAAGCCATCCCGGATCTTTTGGAGACGCCGGCGATCAACGGCGCGATTGTATCGATTGACGCCATCGGAACCCGGAAAGCGATTGCCGCGAAGATTGTCGCGCAAGACGCCGGTTGCGTTCTGGCGCTTAAAGGCAATCGGAGCGCGCCGCGACGATGTGAAAAGGTCCTTTGAAGACGCGAACTGGCCAAAACCTGCGCGGTTCACAAAACAACCGGTGCGGGGCATGGGCGTATCGAGGAACGGGAATGCCGCGCGGCGGATGCCATCGAGGGGCCGGAAGAGCGGCATCCCCGGATTGGCACGGCTTGCGCGGCATCGCCCCCGTCACGGCAAGGCGCATCGCTAAGAAAAGGGGGCAAGCCTCCGTCGAAACGCGCTTCCAAATAACATCCTTGCCGGCCGGCCCCGCCGCGATCCTTGCCGCCGCGCGCGCGTGGGGGATCGCGAACAATCTCTACTGGCAGCTGGCGATAACGTTCGGCGAGGATCGTCGCCGGACAAGATAAAGACTTCTCGCCCTCGAACCTCGCCATTGGCCGCCGCATCGTCTCGAACATGCTCGAGCGCGACACCTCGGAATTATCCCTCAAGGCAACCGCCTGAAGGCTTCCGTCAACCCAGACCTCAGGGCAGGGCTGCTCGCTTGCCTACGCCTTAGGATTTAGCCCTGGGAAAAGGAACGGCGCAAAATGAGAGAGTTGAAGCATGTCCCTGCTGAATCCGCGCCAACCGCGGCGTTGGCGGCGTTTTTTCGCCACATTCCCCGGCAATCGTATCG
>JBATYB010000457.1:0-2398 GCA_049673825.1 Methylocella sp.
ACTGGATAGTGATGCAACTCGCGCCGTATAAAATTAGTTCCGTCCAACGGTCAACCGAGGAACAATTAATCGTGCACCTAAGTCGTTTCCATGATGGTTTTGAATAAGCTAAGCCGTAAATATGCGAAATAAATCGCGGATAAAATGGCGATTGTGGCGGGTTTTCCACTCTCATGTTATTTATTTCGATTACCAAGAATATCTCGTGGTTAGCCGTTTCACCTACTCAATTTCTTCGATGGCTCCTGCTTCCTCGCTCCCGGGCTGCCGCCGCATCGTGAGGCTGGCGATAGCCCTTGTGAACGCGATCGTTATGGTCTTTGGTGCGATTGCGTAGTTAACCGGCCGCTTCTATCAAAAAGCGGGAATCATTGCCGTTATCGCTGGGTTAGCGGTGTTTCTCATCGCGCTCTCAGCTTAAAAATGCGGATTGAAGAAATCATGGGCAGCTCTTGATGGCTCGTCTTTCGACCCGAAAGGGCGTCACTGAAAAAAAGCAATCGCAGGTGACGGGCCCAGAGCAGCGCGCGGCGAGACTAACGCAGACCCGCAATCTGAAGATGGCGCGCTCCGCGCACGCCTATGTGCGCGGCAATACGGTCAAATTCTATGACTGGCTTGAGGCGAGCGCCGGCAAGGTTCCGGAAGGGCCCCCGGTATGGATTTGTGGGGACTGCCATCTGGGAAACCTCGGACCGTTGGCCGACACGAAGGGGCGGGTCGCCATTCAGATACGCGACCTCGACCAGACCGTCATTGGTAATCCTGCGCACGATCTCATTCGACTTGGCCTATCCCTGGCGTCCGCGGCACGCGGATCGAATCTGCCCGGCGTGACCACGGCGCGAATACTTGAGCAGCTGGTCTCCGGATATGAGAAGGCCCTCTCCGACGACATTGAGCGCGGCAAGGACAAGATCTATCGCCCGAAAAGAATACAGGTTCTGCTTGAACATTCTGTCCGGCGCCGCTGGCGGCAGCTTGCCCTGGAGCGGCTGGAATCGGTCACGCCGGTTCTTCCGGTGGGAAAAAAGTTCTGGGCCCTGAGGCCCGAGGAACGCACGGCGCTCGTCGGGCTCCTCGAGCAAGAACCGATGCGCGCCATGGTCGCCGGCCTTCAGGGTCGCGAGTCAAGCGACGCCGTGACAATGGTCGATGCCGCTTATTGGATAAAGGGATGCAGTTCGCTGGGCCGCCTCCGTTACGCCGTCATGCTGCGGGTAGGCGAAGGCAAGGGCTCGGCAATTTGTCTGGTCGATATAAAAGAGGGCGTCTCGGCGGCCGCGCCTCGCGTGGAGGGGGTAGCAATGCCGCGAGATAACGCGGTGCGCGTCGTCACGGGCGCGAAAGCGTTATCGCCCAACCTTGGGAATCGCATGATCGCCGCCCGGCTCCTCGACACCGGCGTCGTGCTGCGCGAGTTGATGCCTCAAGACCTTAAGATCGAGGTCGATCGCCTTACCCGCGAGGAGGCAATGGCGCTTGCAGCCTATCTCGCCGCGGTGGTTGGCCGGGCTCATGGGCGGCAAATGGATAAAGCAACCCGCGACTCCTGGCGTTCTGAACTTGCAAAAGCACGCACGACGACTCTCGACGCACCCTCCTGGCTTTGGTCGAACGTTGTCGAGCTGATTTCAATCCACGAAGCGGCTTACCTCGATCATTGCCGCAGGTTTGCTCTCGCGGAGCCGGCGTGAATCACAAGGCGGGGTTTTTTGGAGAAAAAGTAATTTCAGCTCACAACGGCTTGTTCGCCTACATCGAAGGATATTACAATCGCCGGTGGCTCCGTTCCGCCCTCGGGCATATCACCCCAGAACAGGCAGGGCGCCAAGCCGCTTAATCCGGTGTCCACTTAATCGCAGGAAGGTCACTGTCGGCAAAGCCGGCGGCGGCGGACAAGGCCAGACGCCTCTTGCGGGGTACGCCGTGACGACGGTCGCCAAGGCGGAGAACAGCCTTCACCTACCTTCGACAGGCACGATCACGACGGCTCATGGCGCAGGACTATTCTAGCCGCCGACGCCGTCGCAGGTTATCTCGTTTACCGGTGTATTCCCTCGCGATACCGATACCGAATCGCGCTGGGGCACGCGCTGGCCTTCTTGCGGTGGTAGTCCCGCTGTCCCCGGGACGTTCGCGACAGCGATGTTCGCGCTCGTGTCGTGAGGCCAAGGCCGGAGAGCAATTTTGGCGACAATGATTTCAGTTATCGGTGGGGTGGGCCCTTTCCTTCTTGGGATGGCCGTGATGACCGATGGGCTTAAGGCTCTCGCCGGCACGGCTTTGCGTGGGGTGTTGGCGAAGGCGGCGGCGCCGCCGCTGCACGGCACGTTCTGGGGAGCCGTCATCACGCTCTTGGTGCAGTCGTCAAGCGCCACGACCATGACGACCATCG
>JBATYB010000458.1:0-5690 GCA_049673825.1 Methylocella sp.
CCCTGAAGCTGCGCGCCGTCGAGCGCCGCGCCCTGAAGCTGCGCAAATTCGAGCGACGCGCCCTGAAGTTGTGCTCCGTAGAGCGACGCGCCCTGAAGCCCCGCTCCGAACAGCACTGCGCCAGGAAGTTGTGCTTGGTAGAACGACGCGCCCTGAAGCTGCGCGGATTTGAGCGACGCGCCCTGAAGCCGCGCTAGCCGGAGCGACGCGCCCTGAAGCTGCGCGGATTCGAGCGACGCGCCCTGAAGCTGCGCGCTGTCGAGCCTCGCTCCCCTCAGCCGCGCGTCGGTCAGATCAACCTTGCGCAAGTCCGCGTTATCGAAAACCGCGCTTTCGAGATGCCGGCCGCGCAGGACCATACTGTGCGTGACGCCATCGAGCTTTTTCGGATCGCCGATCTTCGCGGCTTCGAGCGCATCGAAATGCGGAAGGACGAGGGTGTTCGAAAATAGGCTTTTGCGCCGCCGCGTCACATCATCAACGTCGCCATTGAACAAGAGATCGTGGAATGAGGTCCATGTTGGCTTATCGCGCTCGTCCTTTGCTCCTAGCCAGGCCGTGACCCCATTTGATGGAATCCACTGCTTGTTACCCGCGTGCTCATCCAGCCATTCGCCCGGAAAGGTCGCCGCGCCGAACGCAAGGCCAAGGGGGATCAGGCAGGCAGCGAGCCAGGCAATGTAGCGGCCGGTCAAGGCAAGCCCGCCCGGCCAACCGTTGCCCCCGCGGTCCAGGCGCCACATCAGCCTGCTTCGGCCATTGAGAGCGGCGGGCCAAAGGCGCCACAAAAGGATCACGTCAACGAGCACCGCGAAGCGCTGGACCCAGGTGACCCACTCAAGATGATAAGGCAGAAATTGCACCTGGATCAGAAGCAACAAAAGAACCGGGCCGGCCACCAGAGTGCTCCAGACGATCGCCTTTAGGATGAGCCCTACCCCGCCCTCGCGCATGTCCTCCGGCCCGGCGAGAAATTGGACAAAAATATTGCTCGGCAGGTCCTGCCGCAGCGCCTTTCTCGTGTCTGGTGCGTTGGGGAACTGCCGTTTGAGCTCGGCGTCAAACGCCCCCACCTTCGCCGCCAGCATGACGAAATGCACCAGCGTATAGGCATGTGAAACGATGAACAGGATCGGCGCCAGAACAAAAAAGGCGACGAGCGGCAAATCTACGCCAAGAAAAGGCAGCTTCACCGAGTTTTCGAGCAGCAGGTCCTTATGTGTAACGGCGCCCGCCGCGATGCCGATATACAACAAAACAAGGAGGTAACTCAGCCAAAATCCCGCGCTGACAGTGGCCGCGTCCTCGACGGTTTTCAGTACCACGAGGTCATACGCCTTTTCGGCGAATTTTTCGATTGGATCAGGAGCGGCGGCAGGTTTTTCCGCTCGCGCCGCGCGGGCGCGGGAAAGCCGCCGCTCGCGAAGTCGCTTCGACATCGGGTCCTCCCTCGATCCATCGTAGCACAAGGCAAGCGCCCGCAGGCGCTAGAGCCGCGTCCATTGTCCGAGAACCGAGATGACCGCGCCGGTGAGGCGCTCAAGATCCTCCTCGCCGATTGTAAAGGCAGGTGTCAGATAGACGATATTGCGGATGGGCCGCACGAAAACGCCCGCTTCGATAAACCTGCCCCTCAACGCGCCGAGATCATCGATGCGATCGAGTTCGACGACGCCGATCGCGCCTTTCACCCGCACGTCGCACACACGCGGCAACTCGCGGGCCGGCTCGAGAGCGCGGGCAAGCACTTTGGAAATGGCCGCGACTTGCTCAAGACGCGGCTCGCGCGCGAAAAGATCGAGCGAGGCATTGGCGGCGGCGCAGGCGAGCGGATTGGCCATGAAAGTCGGGCCATGCATCAGCGCATGGTTTGGCTCCTCCGATAAAAAAGCGTCAAAAACTTTTTTCGTGGCAATGGCCGCGCCAAGTCCGATGGTCCCGCCGGTCAATGCTTTCGACAGAGTGATAATGTCGGGGGTGACGCCCGCCGCCTCGCACGCAAACATCGTTCCGGCGCGCCCAAAGCCGGTGAAAACCTCGTCAAAAATCAGGAGGAGGCCGTGCCGGTCGGCGGCCGCTCGCAAATGCCGCGGCACTTCCGCGGCGTGAAACAACATGCCGCCAGCGCCTTGGACCAAGGGCTCGACGATAATGCCCGCAAGTTCTTGCGCATGACGTTCCAGCAGGGCATCGAAAGTTTGCGCGGAAGGCGCATCGAGGGGAAGCTCCGCGATGATTTGCTGCGGCAAGACCTTGCCGAAGATGCCGTGCATTCCTTCCTCGGGGTCGCAGACCGACATCGCCGCAAAGGTGTCGCCGTGATAGCCGCCCTTGAACGCGACGAAGCGGTTGCGCTGTGTAATGCCTTTATTGAGCCAGAACTGCACCGCCATCTTCATCGCGACCTCGACCGCGACCGAGCCGCTGTCGCAGAAAAAAACTTGGGTAAGTCCCTCTGGCAGCAGGCCTGCTAGCCGCCGCGCAAGATCGAGTGCCGGCTCGTGCGCGAGACCGCCGAACATAACGTGCGGCATAAGACCGAGCTGCTCCGAGACCGCTGCGCGAATATGCGGGTGGTTGTATCCATGGCAGGCGGTCCACCAGCTCGCGATCCCGTCGATGAGCTCGCGCCCGTCGCTGAGAAAAATGCGGCTTCCTTGCGTGCGCGCGACGGGAAGCGGGTCCGCCGCCGTCTTCATCTGCGTGTAGGGCAGCCAAATATGCCCAATGCCGCGCGCAAACCAGTCCGGCGGTGAGCCGCTCATTTGTCGCCTCCAATAACTCATGGCGCCGGGTCCGCCGCGGCTGTGGCGTCCGGGGGCTACCCAAACCCCGCGCGGCCGCTTATGCTGCGAGCGTTTCCCCCGCCGCGACTTGGACAGATCATGGCCACCCATAGCACGCCGCATTTCCACAACCAGCCGGGCGTTCCGCAAGTATGGGTCGGCGCCAAGGAATTCATGTGCGTCGGCGCTTTGCCGCCTTTCGACCATCCCCATATTTTCATCGATATGGGCGACGATAACGACGCGATCTGTCCCTATTGCTCGACGCTTTATGTTTATGACGCGCGTCTCGACGGAGGGTGCGAACCGCCGGAATGCGCTTTCGAGCCGGGTCTCGATTCTGAATCCGGGGTCACGCCGGCGATCGAACGCGCCTGAGCGGCCGCGATGAACCCGCCGCATGCTGTGGTCGCCGGAGCCGGGATCGGCGGGCTTTGCGCTTCATTATGCCTCGCGCGGGGAGGCTGGCGGGTCAGCCTCTATGAAAAAGCGAAAGTTCTCGAAGAAACCGGGGCAGGCCTCCAGCTCTCGCCGAACGCCAGCGCGATTCTGGGAAGGCTCGGCGTGATCGAGCGCCTGACGCCCTTCGCACTTCGCCCGAAAACGATTAGAATCCGCCGCGCGCGGGATGGCGCGACCCTCGCGGTGATGCCGCTCGATGACGCGGAGCGGCGCTGGGGCGCGCCATATCTTGTCGTGCACCGCGCCGATCTCCAGCGCGCTCTTCTGGAAGCCATCGCGCGCGAATCCAGCATCAAACTCCAAACCGGAGCGGCCGTCGCGGGCTTTGCTTCCGGCGAAAACTCCGTCGCGGTTGCCGTCGAGCAAGGCGTGGTCCGGCTGAAGGCGGCGGGCGATTGCCTGATCGGCGCGGACGGAGTGCGCTCCTTCGTGCGTCAAAGGCTCGGCGCCGGTGGCGCACGATTTTCGGGGCGGACCGCGTGGCGCGCCATTATCGGCTCCGCCCGCGCCCCGCCCGAGTTGCGCCGCGACGAGACAACCCTTTGGCTCGGGCGCAAGGCGCATCTCGTCCATTATCCCTTGCGCTGCGGCGCCGTCATCAATGCCGTCGCGATCGTGGACGAGGATTTTTGCCCCGGGGGAGCGGATTTCTGGTCGAGCCCGGGCGAGCCGGGGCTTCTCGAAGCGCGTTTTTCGAGATGGGCCGAACCCGCGCGGAAATTGCTGCGCGCCGCTCCCGATTGGCGGAAATGGCCGCTTTTCGATTGCGATCCGATCGCGAGCTGGGTAGCAGGGCGCGTGGCGCTCATGGGCGATGCGGCGCATCCCATGCTGCCATTTCTGGCCCAGGGCGCCGCCCAGGCCATCGAGGACGCCAGCGCCTTAGGCGAAGTTTTGACACGCGGCCAAAATATCGAAGCGAGTCTGCGCGCTTATCAAGAGGCGCGGCACGCGCGGGCCACACGCGTGCAGAAGGAGTCACGCACGCAATCCGCAATCTACCATCTCGGCGGCCCCGCCGCGCTCTTGCGTGATAAGGCATTGCGTGCGCTGGGCCCGCAAAAAATGCTCGCCCGTTACGATTGGCTCTATGACGCGCATAAAGCCGGCGGGCAAGAGGGATGAGCGGTCTGCGCAATCGGACCAAAATGTTTTGAGACCTGTGCGCGCGGTCGCCTTTTGCCGGGCGGAACGGCGTGAAGGGCCGGACGGGATGTCGGAGGCAGCGATCGTCGCGCTTTGAACATCGCCGGTTAAGTAGCGAGCTTGCGCCGAGGTCGTAAGCTTCGCCGGGGATTTCCGCCGCTGTCTTCGCGGATTTCAAAAGTCAGTGGAGCGGAAATGAATCTGAACAAAGATGCCCGCCTTCATGGAAGAGCGGGGCCTGGCCGCCCTAACTGGAGGCGGTTGCACCGCACGCGGCTTTTTCGGGTTGCCCTTGTTTTGATGCTGCTTGTGTTATCGGGCCTCACCGCACCACGACACCGATAACGGGCGCACCGTCCGGCGGCAGCTCCTCGCTTCTCCGCCGCCATCTCATCGCGTCCGGATCGACCCACACCTTAGGGGTTCGCTTCTCGCGGGCCACGTACTCGGCGCGATAGAATAACCAACTAGCCATTGTCACGACGGCATTTTGGAATCTGAATCTTGCGGGCAGTTTTCGGGGCGTTTCCGGTTCTGGCATCTCGGATTTTAAATTTCCGCAAAGGTCGGCGATTTTCCCTTCACCGAACGATGCCCCGATTACCTTATGGGCAAATTCGTTTCGTATCCTTCGGATGTAGTCGCAGTCGTTTCGCTCTATGTCCTCAATTAAAGCCAGTGAATGGCAAGTTTCAATCCGTGCGGAAAAGCTGCCGAGCGGGGCATTCTTGCCGTACAAGAGCTCGGCGGCGTCTTTACAAAAGAACGCCTGCAACGTCTCGGCGAGCTTTTTATCAATGAACGCCGCGCCGATTAGGGCAAGCCCGCGATCACTTTCGCGGCGAATTTCGTCGATGAAACGCGAGAATGATTCCTGATCCCCTGGCCTCACAAGATTTTCTCCTCGTATCAACGATACCACGAGCTGGCGCGCTAAAACTCAAGACTTATGTAAAGGCGGCGCGCCGTCGCCTTAGCCTTTTAGGAAAGTTCGAAGCGCTACCATGACATTCTCAGAATCTCGCATCAGAACGCGTCACGAATTCATCGCCGATCTTGCAGCGCAAAGTTCTGCAATTGCCGCGATGGCACTTAATAAGTGCATCACGGAAGCCTCCCTGGGTTCCGATGGGTTCAATTTGGCGAACTGCGCAGCGCATCGTCGACTCATTGTCCGTGCCGTCGAGGGGCTTATCTCAAACGGATTTTCGTCGATTAATAACGTCAGAATTCTTCTAGCGAATGTTTTCAGAGGGAACACCTACGGCGCTTTTGCCGAATTGGCCGGGTATGAAT
>JBATYB010000459.1:0-4827 GCA_049673825.1 Methylocella sp.
GATACGGCAACTGCAAAAGCGATTGAAACCACCACGGCGAGGTTGAACAACAAGCGGCAACAAATGCTATTCATGGCGAACTCCTGTTGTCACAATCGCTTCTTAGCCGCCCAAGGCCCCATCAACAACCTCTAATTTAGCACCCCACGTCAGTGCAAAAAACGTCCCGGCGCCTTTCCTTCGGGCCGTGTTGCAAATCGTTTTGGGCGGCGCCATTGTGGAGGCGACAGCTATTCTCATTTATTCTCGTTGGCGCCGCTTGACGCGCCGCGCGGAGCGGACGGATTGGCCCGCGTGAAATTTCTTCTTGCCCATTTGTCCGACCCGCATGTCGGGCCCTTGCCGCGTCCCCGCCGGCGCGAGCTGATCGGCAAACGGGTCACCGGCTATTTGAACTGGACGCGCTCCCGCTCGCACGTCCATGACATGGCGGTGCTCGAGCACATCGTCACCGACATGAAGGCGCATCATCCAAGCCACGTCGCCGTGACCGGAGACATCTCGAACATCGGTCTGCCGGCTGAGTTCCAGCTCGCCCGGAACTGGCTCGAAACCTTGGGCGCGCCCGAGGACGTGAGTTTCGTGCCCGGCAATCACGACGCCTACGTGCGCGGCTCGTTGCCTTATCTCGCCCGCGCCTTCGCGCCCTGGACCACCGGGGAGGCGAACGCCGGCGAGGGTTTCCCTTATCTGCGGATCCGCGGCGAGGTTGCCTTGGTTGGCTTGTCATCAGGGGTTCCCACGCCCTTGTTCATTGCGGCGGGATATTTGGGCCGCCGCCAATTGCAAGCCGCCGAGAGACTTCTTGTCGAAACCGGCGGGCGCGGGCTCGTCCGCGTCGTGATGCTGCACCATCCGCCGCAAACTGCCGCCTCGCGCCTTGGGCGCGGCCTCGTGGACTCGCGCGGTTTCGCGGCTCTGATCCGCCGCGCGGGCGCCGAGCTTATCGTGCATGGCCATAACCACAGGCTTTGCTTGGCGCGGATGGAGGGTCCGAAAGGTCTCGTGCCGGTCGTCGGCGTGCCGTCGGCCTCTGTCGTTCGCGGGACGCCGCATCAAGCCGCCGGATACCATCTCTTCGAGATCAGCGGCAGCGGGACCAATTGCAAAATCGCGGCCCGGGCACGGGGGCTGTTGCCGGGAACGGCCGCCGTCGGCGATCTCGGTCCGCTCGTGCTGTGACGGCGGTGCAACGAGGCCACGGCGAAGGTTTCCCGGCCGCGAGAACCGACACGCCAAAGCTTGGTTCGATGCGCCGGCGGTTGTTGTTTTGTTGGACGTTTCCGGCGCGGCGCGCTTGAATGCTGGTCCCCGTCAGTTGCGACCGTGACCCGCGCCACGCCGGCCCGGCGAAAACCGAGAACGTCGGCGGCGCCCGTCGAGACATCAACGATTCGGCCCTTGATGAACGGCCCCCGGTCATTGACCACCAGCACCGCCGAGCGATTGTTGGAGAGATTGGTCACCCGGACATGGGTTCCAAACGGCAGCGAACGATGCGCGCAGGTCATCTGGCCGCGTCCGCGGTAGTAAGAAGCCTTGCCTGTCCAGCTTTGGGCCTGCGCGGCAGCGCAAGAGGCGAGAAACGCTAGAGTTCCTATGATAATATTCTTCAATATTCACACTCCACGGCATGGCATCGTTAAGCTCGGAAGTCCGAGCTGGGATGACGCTGCATGGAATATGTGATGAAAACACGGCCATATATTTGCACGGCCAAGCTACGTTATATTCAAATGTTTGTAGGCTATTGGATTCGATATCTATTAGGTGATGCAATTCTAATCTTCTATTCATCCGAATCGAAACGGAATTGTGGGATTGTCCCGCTTCTATGCGAAGTTGGTTCCTGCGGCGGACGACGGACGGCAAGGGATGGTAATATGGCTGACGTCAAGGTGCCTTGTGCCAATGGGGTGCACCGGTGACGCAAGGGAAGATTTAAATGGAAGACTGGGAGATTCGAGCGGCATTGGATGCCCACTGGGCTGCATCCGACGCGAATGACTTCGAGCTGGAACACCGAATCTACCGAGAGGACGCTGTGCTTGAGTATCCGCAGTCGGCCGAGCGCATCCGCGGCCGGCGCAATATTCAAGCGTCTCGCTTCGCACAGCCGAGCATGAAGCGCTTCGCCGTGCGGCGCATCCTCGGCGCTGCCGACCTCTGGGTCACTGAATTCGTCCTTACTTACGACGGGCAACCGTCTTACACGGTGAGCATCATGGAGTTCAAAGATGGGAAGGTGGCCCGCGAGACCCAATACTTCGGCGATGCGTTTGAGCCGGGGCCTTCACGCGCTCAATGGGTCGAGCTGATGCGGTGAAATGCAAACGGCGCGAGGTGGCGATCCGACGCTTCCTCGTGCCGAGCTAGATCTCAGAACGGAGGAGCACAAGCATGGCAGCGCCCGACACTCTTCGCTATGCAAAGATCCCCCTCGCCCACGGATCTGGTGCAATTCCTGTCCTCGGGTTTGGTACGCTGATTCCGGATCCCCTCGCGACCGAACAGGCAACCAAGGCCGCATTGGAAGTGGGGTTTCGTCACTTCGATTGCTCGGAGCGCAATCGCAATGAACAAGCGGTCGGCGATGCGATGCAGGAGGTGTTTAAGGCGGGGACGATTTAGCGGAAGGATGTGTTCGTCACCACGAAGCTCTGGAATAACAATCATCGTCCTGAGCGGGTCAAACCCGCCATCGAGGCGAGTCGCCAGCGACTCCGACTCGACTATGTCGATTGCTACCTCGTCCATACCCCATTTGCCTTCCAACCGGGCGACGCGCAGGACCCGAGGGACGAGCGCGGCCAAGTTATCTATGATCCTGGGGTGACATTAGTGGAGACGTGGCAGGCGTTGGAGTGCTTGGTGGACGAGGGCCAGCGCAAGACAATCGGCTTAAAAATATCAATTTGGAGAAACCGCAAGAGATTGTTGAAGCCGCGCGAAACAAGCCGGTCATGGGGGCTGCCAATTATCCGGCTACTCCGCGTATTGGGCGATCCCATTCCCGAAGGACCAATTCTCTTTCTGCACCTCAATGAGATTGATGAATACGTCCTCGGGACGCAGCCCTAGTCGCACATGGAGGGCATCAGCGACGGCCTTGTAAAATGCCTTTTTTTGTTCAACGGATCGGCCGACGTTGAGCGTCAGTTGAATAAAGACGCAATCTTGAGTGCGCCTGATCCCAAGATAGTTTTCGTCGGCTATGAGGGCGTCAGCCGGATGCTCAGCGATAACCTGAAAACGGTCGCCTTTGGGCGCCTTCAGAACATCGACCATCGCTTCATAGATGACGGCTCCAATTGCGCGACGATGTTCTGCCGACATTCCTTGGACGAGATCGATGCGGACGAGCGGCATATGCGGTCCCTCGGTGAACGGCTTTCTCTGACACATCGACTATTATTGCAGGGGACGGCGTCGAACGGAGTTGAGCGGCCAATTGTCTTTCTGGCGTAGGCCGCTCAACGTTTTTCCGAAAAACGAGCGGTTTTAAGCCGCGTCTTCAATTTGGTCCAGCAGTTGAATCAAGCGGCTCACCTGTTGCAGCAGAATGCCTGCGACACCGAGGCCAAACCAAACGCCGATGACGAATGACCAGTGCATGGGTGCTCCAAAAAACTCCTCCCGAAACCAAAAGGTGTGCCCCCATTCATTGAACCCGACGGCGATCATCAGCATGAAGGGACCGAACACAGCCAAGGTCAACGGAAGCGAAAAACCCTTGGCAAAGAGAGGCAATCTGGTCCTTGCGTAGATCCAGGCAGAGCCACCCAGAAGGATGAATGCGGGGAAGTTGAAATAGAACTCGATGATATGACTGGCGGTGAACGGCGAGTCCCGGACGGAGGCCTGGTGCCAGGAATTGTCCTGTTCAGCGAAGAAGCTGCCCGCCCAATACACGGCGAAGGTGTATATGCTGATCCACATCGTGAGCGTGAAATAACGACGTATTTCTTCTTTTGGAGCAATTGCATCCAAATTGCGGTCACGGGTGAACCAGAGATAGCCCCATAGGGCCGGGAACACCAGCGCCAGCGCACCCAATTCAATATACAACAATCGCATCCAATACGTTTTGAACTCCGGCTCGCTGGAATCAAGACCCGTCAGAAGGCCGAATTCGCCTTGATAACAGCGCAACCCAACGTAAATGACGGTTAGCCCCGCAAAGGTCAGCAGATATATATGGAGGTCCCTCATGTACCAGGGCAGGCCTGATTTTTTATGCGCAGCTTTGGCAGGCAAGATGTCATGTGATGCGACGGACATTGTGATTACCTTTCATGGCATGAATGGAGCCGACCGGCGTTTAGTCGAACTTTGGGATGACGGCGGTCGAAATGCTGGCGATGTGGCGATTGCCGGTTGCATCGATTAGGAACAGGAGACCTCCCAGTCTGCTGTCCGTATCGCGAATAAGTCCGTCCAGCCTCTGCGTCGCCCACAGGGCATCTGTCCCCGTGAGGCGGACGGTCCGGCTTTCCCCTGCTTTTATCGGATCAGCGGAATCGATGCTCAGCCCTTGTGGAGCGACAAGGGTGTCATCATCAATACCCTGATTGGCCAGGTCTGAGGCAAGGTTGATGAAGCGCACATTGGCGGATGCAAACTCCCGGATCTGGACGGGTCGATCCGAGGCATTGCGAATTTGCGTCACAATGGTCATCGATCGAGCGGGGACGTTGTACTCGGCTCGTTGAACTTTGACCTTGACGAGTCCAGTGTTGATGACGGGCGCCAGCGGCTCGATTTGATCCAGCGCGGTTTGCAGCGGAATGGTGTTGAGATATTGACTTTCCGTCATCGCTTGCGCCC
>JBATYB010000460.1:0-4641 GCA_049673825.1 Methylocella sp.
TCGCCTCAAAGACTTCCGCCGCATCGCCACCCGCTACGACAAACTCGCCAGAAACTTCTTTTCCGCCCTCTGCCTTGTGGCTACTTTCGCCTATTGGCTATGATTTATTTGAGTCCGAACCCTAGCCTCGTCATCCCATCGCCGCCGGCGCGCAAACCCCAGCTTGCGTAGCGCCATGCCGAATTCGCCGGGGTGACAGTTGCCGCGCCAGCGGCCACTTTGCGGAAATGGCGTTCAGCCCGCTAGGCTCGCGAGGCCATCCGGCGTTGGCCCACCATGGGCGAAGTCGAGAAGCTCGATCGTATGGAGGACCGGGATCGATGTGCCGCTCGCGATCTGAGCGATGCAGCCGATGTTGCCGGTGGCGACGACGGCGGGCGCGATTTGCATGATGTTGGCAATCTTGCGGTCGCGCAGCCGCAAGGCGATCTCCGGCTCCAAAATATTATAGGTGCCGGCGGAGCCGCAGCACAAATGCCCTTCGGAAATGTCGCGGACCTTAAAGCCTGCTTGCGTCAAGAGCCGCCTCGGCAAGGCGTCGATCTTTTGGCCGTGCTGCATCGAGCAGGCGGAATGATAGGCGACCGTTAGGCCGGAAGGTTTCGCCGGTTCGGGCAGATCGAGCGTGTTCAAAAATTCCGTCACATCCTTGGCGAGTGCGGACACGCGCGCCGCCTTTGCCGCATAGGCCGGATCGCCGCGCAGCAAAAATCCATAATCCTTGATCATGGTGCCGCAGCCCGATGCCGTGATCAAAATCGCATCGAGTCCATGCCCCTCGATTTCCCTGCTCCAAACATCGATGTTTTGCCGCGCCTGGAAAAGCGCGCCCGCCTCCTTGCCGAGATGGTGCAGGAGCGCGCCGCAGCAGCCTTCGCCTTTGGCAAGCACGGCTTCAATTCCGAACCTGCTCAGCAAGCGAATCGTGGCGCCGTCGATGTCTGGCCGCAACACCTGCTGCACGCAGCCGCCATGAAGGGCCACGCGAGCAACAGGCGGTAGGGCCGGGGCGATCACATCCGGGCGCAAATAGGCGGGTTGCGCGCGGCCTGGCGCAAGGCGCAGCATTGCGGCAAGGCGCCGTCCGGTCCGGCCAAAACGCGGATATAGCGAGCTGAAGGGTCTGGCCAAGGGCGCGGCGGCAAGCGCAATGCGAAACCGGTTTGGATAAGGGAGAACGGCGCCGAGAAAAGTCCGGAACAGGCGGTCCGCGAGCGGCCTTCGAAACGTCTTTTCGATATGGCTTCTCGCCCCATCGACAAGATGCATATAATTCACGCCGGAAGGGCAGGCCGTCATGCAGGCGAGGCAGGAAAGACAGCGGTCGATGTGCTTGACGGTCAGCGCATCGGCGGCCCGGTTCCGTTCGAGCATATCCTTGATAAGATAGATGCGTCCGCGCGGAGAATCGAGCTCGTCGCCAAGCAGCACGAAGGTCGGGCAGGTCGCGTTGCAAAAGCCGCAATGGACGCAGGCGCGGAGAATTTTCTCCGCCTCCGCGGTCGCCGGTTTTTTGAGCTGCGCGGGGGAAAAATTCGTCTGCATCTCAGAATTCCGCCCACATCCGGCGCGGCTCCAAAATAGCATAAGGATCGAACGCCGCCTTCAGCCGCCGCGACAGTGCGGCGAGCCCTTGCGGCTGCGGCTCGAACACCGGGATTCCTCCGCGCGTTTCGGCAGGCGCGCGGATCAAGGTCGCGTGCCCGCCGCCATTTTCCCAAACTGCTCGACGAATGACGCCGGCCGCCGCGCCGGGGCAAGGATCGAGCGCGAGCCAGACCAAGCCGCCCGACCAATCGAACAAGGTTTTGACGTCACACGCGCGGGCAACGGCCTCGGCGACCTTGGGTCCGGCGGTTGGCGCCACGGAAATCCTCCAGACGATTTTTTCGCGTGGGTAGGCGAGCGGCGCGACATCGCGGATGGCGCGCCAAAGTGTTTGGGATGCCGGCGCGTCGAGCCGTGCCATTGGCGCTAAGTCCTTCAGCATCGCTTCGAGCCGGTCGAGACGCCCAGTGACGGAGGGTGCGAAGCCTTCGAGGCGCAACGCCGTGATCGAGGTTGCGAATCCTTGTATCTTCGCGGCGAACGGCGGCAAATGCGCGGCGCCGGATACGTCGGCGGGCGCTCCCATCGCGGCGCAAAGCGCCTTTACGGCTGGCGCCGGATCGAGGCCGGTCAGTATCAATGTCGCCGAGGTTTCCCCGCGCGGAAGCACCTTTAAGGTCACCTCGGTTGCCACGGCGAGGGTTCCGAATGACCCCGCTAGCCCCCGCGAAAGATCATAGCCGGTGACGTTTTTCACGACCCGGCCGCCAGCCTTAAAGGCCTCGCCGCAGCCGGACACCGCCTTGACGCCCAAGACAAAATCCCGCGCCGCGCCCGCCTTGATCCGGCGCGGACCGGAAAGATTGGCCATGAGTGCGCCGCCGAGCGTTCCACTCCCGGTGCCATAAAGCGCCGCGAAGGACATCGGCTCGAAGGCAAGCTCTTGCGCGTTTTTGGCGAGCATCGTCTCGATGGTCTCGATGGGTGTTCCGGCAAGCGCCGAGAAAACGAGCTCGCCGGACTCATAAAAGGTGACGCCGTCGAGCCGGGAGAGATCGAGGCGGCCCGCGTTTTTCGTCGGCCTGCCAAGCGCCGCCTTCGATCCGAGACCGGTGATCGAAAGCGGCGTGCGCTTTGCCGCCGCCTCGGTGACACATTCCGCCACCTCGGCCGGTTCGGCCGGGAGAAAAGAGAACATTTTTCCTCGTGCGCCTTAACCGAAGCAAAAAGTCTATACCGTTTGCGGATCGATCGTGCCAAAATGTTTCCCGTGAAATGAGACCCGTGCGCGCGGATCGCCTTTTGCCGGGCGGAACGGCGTGACGCGCCGGACGGGATGTCGAAGGCAGGGATCGTCGCGCTTTGAACATCGCCGACTGAGCGGCGGCTTACCCCGAAGTCATCAACTTTGCCGGGGATTTCCAAAATCGCTCAGGCGATTGCCAGGCGCCAATAGCGTTTGACGTAGGCGGCGACGACCGCGAGCGCGATTCCGCGCTTTGCCTGCAAGGCGTCGACAACCGGGCGCGGAGTCCATTCGGGGAGGAGGCTGAATATCCGCTCCTCGACCAGCTTGAGGCGCCGTTCGGCATCCATGACAGCATCGGCATAGTCCTGAAATGCGATCCGCCGAGCGGGATGTTCGAAGGCCAAAGTCGATAGCCACCGAGGGTCAAGCCATTCGCCGCGCCGTTCCACGCCCGTGCTTGCGGCCGTGACGCCGCGGAAAACCTTGCAGATGTTGACGCACTCGCGTCGCGATTTGCCGAACGACGCCGCACCACCGGATCAGGTCGCGCATGGCTTCATGATCGGGGTCAGGCACAAACACGGGCGTCAGATCACCGGCGCCCGATGAAGACGGGCGAGCATGGTCGCGACGCGACGATTTGTCTTCACCCGATCGCCCGCCTTGACCGGTATCGGCGAAGGCGCCGCCACGTCGCACCGATCGCCGAGGCTTGTGCGCAGGCGATGAACGCCGTAGCCGCACGGTCCGGCGTCATGACAAAACGCCGGTGGCTTGCCGGGACGTCGAAGACGGTCGCATAACTTGCCGATGGCGCGAGGTTCATTGGCGATTTCAGCGAGGAATTCCACCGCTCCAGAGCGCCCGCTCGCAGCCACTGCGATCGAGATCTGCTCTTTGTCAATATCCAAGCCAGCAAATCGGGCATGTTCCATGAGGCCCGTCTCCTATGCATGAGGCTCTGCGTCGGCCAGCCGGCTTAATTCTCGTGCTGTTGCATATCGGATGACGGGCCACCCTCAGGCCCGGCAATCATAAGGTCTAGACGCGCGCGAGGCCGCGTCAATGCGAAGGCGCCATTTGCATCGAAGCCGGATCGCGCGCCCCATGCGGGTTTTCCAAGGATGCGCCAACATGACGAAAGCTTCATTTGAAGCCTGCGGCGCACCTGTCTACTGTTACACTCTGCGTCTCGACATGATCTTGCGAAAGTCGATACGGGTTTCGCGGATCGTGCGACAATCGAAAATCGGAGAATTCCCATGAAACCGGGTTTACCTTTCGCCTTGACCATGATCGTCCTTGTTGGCTGCGGCATCGTCCTTGCCGCCTCTAACAGCCACGCGGGACAACCTCCCGCCAACGTTCCGGCCCAAACCGAACAGCACGCTTTCTCGCCCGCCGACCGCGCCGCCTTCCTCGACGCGCGGATCGCGGCCTTCCGTACCGGTTTGAAACTGTCTCCGGAGCAGGAGAAGCTCTGGCCCGGCGTCGAGACCGCGGTGCGCGCCGCCGCCAAGAATGCGATGGACAGGCATCAGAAATTCAAGGACGCGCCGGCGCCGGCAAGCTTCGTCGACCGGCTGCGGCGGCGCGGCGAAAACGCAGTGGCGCGGGGCCAAAATCTCGAAGCAATCGCGGACGCGGCGGCGCCTCTTTATGCGACCTTGAGCGAAGGCCAGAAACATCGTTTGCCGGTCCTCATGCACTGGCTCAGGCCGCATTTTTTCCATCGCCATTTCGCCATGATGGGGAATGACGAGGAGCATTGGGCGCGGCGCGGCGGTTGGGACGAACCGGAGGGTTTTGCGCCCGAGGGCGGCGAACGTTCCGGGCCATAGGAG
>JBATYB010000461.1:0-2792 GCA_049673825.1 Methylocella sp.
GAGCACGGCCCTTGCGCGATTACCTTGAGCCAAGCCGCCACGGAACCGGCAATCCTTTTTTCCTAGGCAAGGCGAGACCTTGACGAGACCGCCACTCGGGGGCAACGACCGCCTGCGGGCTCTCGAATTTCTCCTCGTCGCTTTGGAAAGACGAAAATTCGAGACCGGCACCGCCACCCGCTATCGGCTACCCGGCATGGCATGACCTATCAAAGCATTTAGTGTGCCACGGACGAATTCGCACGATATCATTCCTAATTCTTTGTCCATGTTCAAAAGAGAACAATTCGCGGCAGACCTGGGAAATTTGAGAGCGGGACGAGCGGCCATTTGCAAACCCGGGCCGCTCGCCGGAATGGCGACGGTCCATGCTCACTGCACCTCGGCACGCGACGCAGCTTGCCGGGCGAGAACAAAACGCGATCTTTCGCGCACGGCACGGTCCATTGCCAAAGCATCGGCAACCGAATCCGGCTCATGCGCGACCCCGTCGGCGAGCGCCGCATTGCAAGCCTGTTCCACCATTTTGGCAATCTCGTGAAACGAAATCAGCCGGTTCAAGAAAGCCTCGACCGCGATTTCATTGGCGGCATTCAAGACGGTTGGAAGACCCCGCCCCGTGCGCAAGGCGTCGATGGCCACGCGCAAGGCGGGAAAGCGGTCGAAATCCGGACGCGCGAAGGTTAGCTGGCCAACGGTTGTCAAGTCAAGCCGGCGCGCGGCGGTTGCGCGTCGCTTCGGATAAGAGAGACAATGGGCGATCGGGACCTTCATGTCGGGCGCGGCAAGTCCGGCCGTGACCGAGCCGTCGGTGAAGGCGACGAGACCATGCACTATCGATTGCGCATGCACGATGACGTCGAGCCGCGCCGCCTCGATCCCGAAAAGGTAATGCGCCTCGATCACTTCCAGACCCTTGTTCATGAGCCCGGCGGAGTCCACGGTGATTTTTGGCCCCATCGACCAATTCGGATGCGCCAATGCCTGTTCGGGAGTGGCCGTGGCAATGGCCTCGCTCGTCCATGTCCAAAACGGTCCGCCCGAGGCGGTCAGCGTGATCATCTCGATTGTGTCGAGGCTTGCTGCGCCCATGGCCTGAAAAATCGCATTATGTTCGCTGTCGACGGGAAGAAGCCTGGTGCCGGAAGCCGCGGCCTGGCGCATGAAGGGTGCCCCTGCGCAAACCAGACATTCCTTGTTGGCGAGCGCGACGGTGCGTCCGGCGGAAAGCGCCGCGAAGGTCGGCTTGACCCCGGCGGTTCCCGCGATGGCTCCCATCACGATGTCGGCTGGACGGAGCGCCGCTTCGACGACCGCCTCCTCGCCTGCCGCGGGCTCTATCCCGGTGCCGGCCAGGGCTTCTTTTAATTGGGCATAGCCGGAAGGGTCGGCGAGCGCGGCGAATTTCGCGCCGAGTTCCCGGGCGAGCCGGGCCAAGGCTTGCGAATCCCGCCCGCCGGCGACGGCCTCGACCCGGAAAGCGCCGCCCGCGCCGGCAATGATTTCCGCCGTCGATTTGCCGATCGAGCCGGTCGCCCCGAGGATGACCACGCTGCGGGCTTCGCGTTCCGCCGCGAGTCCGTGCCGCAATCGCATGACTTTCTCCATGCCGCCTCCTCAATTCAATTAAAGCGCATGTCCGCGCGAGGCGAAGCAAGAGTTCACGCTTGGAACGCGCCAAGAAGATGTCGCGAGTCAAACGGTGCCACTCTGGCATCCGGGAAGATGCGGACCACCCTAAGGCCAATCGAACAATCCAGCCGCGATCGAAGCACCCCCCCGCGCGGCGCCAAAAAGAGCGGCGAAAGCGGCGGCGGCGATAAATCCATCGAGCCGGTCCATGAACCCGCCGTGGCCCGGAATCAAGCCGCTCGAATCCTTTGCGCCGAAGCGCCGTTTGACCCAGGATTCGAAGATGTCGCCGCCTTGCGAGACGGCGGCGGCGGCAAGGCCAAGCGCGAAAAGGGGCAGGGCCCGCGCCGGATCGCCAAGCCCATGAGCGCCGGTCACGGCGCCGAGAAAGGCTCCGGCGAAGACGCCGGTAAGCGTGCCGGACCAGGTTTTCGAGGGGGAAATTTTTGGCCAGAGTTTGGCGCCGCCGATCAGGCGGCCGCCGAAATAGGCGAAAACGTCGGTGCCCCACACGGTCGCGAACAGCCACACGATCGATCTTGCCCCATATTCCGCCGAGCCATGCAGCGCGGCGGTGGAAACGAGCAGCAAACCCGCGTAGACGATCCCGCCAAAAGCCCAAATCCTCCGGCCTGCGCCCGCGGCCAGGGCGAGGGCTAGCCCGCAACCGCCAAGCAGGGAGCAGGCGGGGCCGAACCAACCCTTGCCGGCAAAATACGCGCTAACGACAAGCCCCAGGGCAACAAGAAAAAAGCGGACGCGACGGTTTGGTGCCGCGATCAGATTTTGCCATTCGCAGCCTACCGCCAAGGCGGCGCCGAGCCAGATCAGATCGAAAGCGAGGCCGCCCTGCCAGACGGAGGCAAGCGCCGCCGCCATCAAGACAATCGCCGAGAGGACGCGCGGCAGAAGATCGGCCAAGCGGCGCCGCCCGGAAAAATTGGGCGCCGGAGGGTTTTTGCCCGGCGCATCGGCGGCATCGTTCAGCATGGCAAGCAGCACGGGACTCGGGGCGGCATCAATCACGTTTTCGCGGCGCCGGCCAGCAGCTTACCATTCCGGGATTGCCCGGTCACGCCGCCGAACCGCCGGTCGCGCGCCGAGAATTCCGCCAAGGCCGCCGAAAAAGCCTGCCGGTCGAAGTCCGGCCAGTGCATTGG
>JBATYB010000462.1:0-9728 GCA_049673825.1 Methylocella sp.
TCTTCGAGAGCTCGCCGGCCAAGCGCTCCCATTCGGAAGCTCGCTGTTTTGTGATCCCAGCGTCAGAAAGGGTCTTTTGCTTTGTCCGCCCATCGGACAAAGCATATTGGTTTGCTGGCGCCTTCTCGATCGTCTCGAAGTCACCACAATGGGGAAGCGCTGATGGTGGTGCGTCATTTGACGCAGAAATTGCGTCATTTGACGCACTTTCTGGCAAATTGTTGCCACTTTCTGGCAAATTGTTGCCGGCCAGATCGTTCGCGACGGTTGTGCGGCTCAGCCCCGTCATCTTGGCGATTTTGCGGTTGCTGAGGCCTTTGGCTTTCAGCTCTGGAATTGCCTTCCTATCCACCACGGCGGATCGATGACGATGGTTTCGAATGCGCCGGGGGGAATGGATGGCCGCGGGGGTGTTCCAAATGGAACACTTTTCGGATAAAGTGTCCGCCGCGATCGCCGCAACCCCGATCGTCGCCCCGCCTCGCGCACGAGCCGACAGAGAGGCAACGGCAGACGCAAGGGCCAAGCCGCGTGTGCAGCCCTGCCGCCAAGGTGCGCCCCCCGCCAAAGGAACCCCCTCCGGCGGTCAAGAGCTTAACGGGGTCCTCCCAGCCGCTTCGGAAAAGGCGGACCGCAGCTTCCCGATATTTCGCTAGTAGTTCACAAAAATTATAGGGTTAATTCCACGGACATGACACGTAAAATAGCAAGGCCAGGGCCAGGCTTCGTCACGTTCTCGGAGTTCGCTCAAATCGTGGGGGTTTCAAGGGCAGCCGTCTCCAAAGCTTACAAAAAGGGGCGTTTACAGGCCTACGACACCGATGGCCGGCCTATTGACGCCGATGGCCAGCCTCGGCGCCGGAAGGCCGTTTCCCACAACGGCGGGTCGCCCAGGACTGGCGATGAAGATTGACGTGGCACAAACCCGCGGCGGCGCAGAATGGCGGTCTAGGGCCATCTCTGCGCTTTTACAGGCAAAATCTGTGGAATTGCTGAGTTCCGTCGAGAACTTGATTAAGGATTTTGAGCAGGGCCTTGACGATGATTGAGAGTGCCGAGGCGGCTCGCCGGCTTCGCGAGACCGCCGCGCGGCTCATGGAGCTTGCTGATGTTCTCGACGGCGCTGCGCCCGCGCCGCCGCGTGGCCGCGAGCACTATTTTTTAGATACCGGCGCGGCCATGCGGGTTGCTCGCAAATCGAGTTCCTGGCTCTACGCGAACGGCAAGCGCTACGGCTTCGGCTGGCGCTTGAAATCCGGCGCGTGGGCATTTTCGCGAAGCGCGCTGCGATCGTTTCTGGCCGGAAGCGCAAGCTTATGCGAAGAAAGTGAATTCCGCGAAATTAGCGACGCTTCGCCTCTTCCGGTTTCGCGGGAAGGCGCGCACGATGCGGGCGATGAATTTTAAGGAAACGTCCGATGCAGTCGAAAACCATCCAGCTTGCCGAGGCGCTCGGGACGGTCGAAAGGATCGTGCTCCGCGCGCCGCGATATGCCGATCTCGCCGATCTCGGGTTGCCGGTGACCAGGGTCGAACTGGCCGAAAACGCAAGTTTTTTGCAAGAAACGCCGAGCATTCTGGCGAGTTGGATCGAGCGGCTTTCGGACATCGATCCGAAATTGCTTCCGCAACTGTGCTTGCGCGACACTCTTGCGCTCCGCGGCGCCGTGCTGGGTTTTTTTATCGAGGCCGTGACGCAGGTCCCGACGGCGGACGCCGTCAAGCCGGTCCCGCAAAACTGGGTGCAATAGCATGGGCCAGAAAACGGTAACGCTCGAACGGCCGATTAAGTGGCACCGCGGAAATATTACGGAAATTCGTCTTCGCGAACCGAAATACCGCGATTTTATGACGATTGGATTGCCGCTGACAATGGTCAATGTGCCGGGCGGCGGCTCGTTTGAGCAAGAAAATATCACCGCGCTGGCCGAATGGATCGAGCGCTTATGCGATTGCGAGCCGACCGCTCTCGAATTGTTATCGTTGACCGACACTCTCGCGCTGCGCGGCGCTGTGCGTGATTTTTTTATCGAATCGGTGGCTCGCGCGGCCTTGAGATCGTCCACCGGTTCTGCAGAGGACTCGCCTTCGAGCTCAACGCCGGTTTCGCGGCCGTCCACGATCTGAGCTTGAGCGAAATTTTGTTTTGGCTCGACGCGTGGTCGCAGCATGCGAAAGAGAAGGAACGGAAATAAGACGTGTGTGCCGTAAAAGTCATTGAGACCAGGGCGATCATAAGCGCGTCGGACGAGACCGGCGCGACGTTCGCGCATATCGCCGCAAAGCTGGAAAACATGGAGCACACCGCCAAGCGCGCGGGCGAATCGACGGCGCGCATCGGCCAATCGTTTAAGGGGCTTACGTCCAACGCCGCGGCGGCGGCGGCGGCGATTGGAAGCATCGGCGCGGCGGCCGTTCTCGCCGCCTCGGCGGGTATTTCCAAAATCGAACAACTAACCAAATCGATTTTGGACTTGGGCGAGCAGTACGACAAAATAACGCGCCGCCAGCGCGCCGTTCTCAATATCAGCCCCGCGCAACAAGAGCCTCTTATCAGGCAAGCGAAATCGCTCGGCGCCTCGACGCCGTTTTCCGACATTCAAGTGCTTGAGGCGCAGACGGCTCTTGCGCAACGCGGGATCGCGACGGAATTCGTCGAGCCGATCGTGAATGCCGCTAGCGTGCTCGCCCAGGCGCTCGGGATCGGTCTTGTCGAGGCCGCGCAGAAGGCCGAAAGCGCGTTTTTCGCGTCCGGGCAGCAAGCGAAGGACGCAGCGACGGCGCAGAAGGATTTCAACGCGCTCATTTCATCGATGGTAAAAACGTCCCAGCTGTCCGGAATGAATGCGGATGAGCTGTCGCAATTCTACAAGTTTGGCTTGCCGACGGCTCACGCCGCAGGCGTGTCGCTCCCCTTTTTCGAGAGCATCGGGGCGGCCTTGCATCGTGCCGGCCTTGCGGGAGAAGAGGCTGGCGTCGCGTCGCGCGCCTTCGTCGGTTCGATGCTGCATCCGACGGCCGGCGCGCGCAACGTGTTTGATGCGCTTGGCGTTCGCTATTCGGATTTCGCGAAAGCCGGCCCGATGTCCGGCGAAAATCTTTCGGCGACGATGCAGCGGCGGCTTGGACGCACGCTGACCCCGGCCGAGCTGGCCGCGGTCAATGCGGTGATTGCCGATCCCGAGGTCGCCGGCGAGCAAGGCGCCTTCACGTCCGCGACGGCGAAAGCGCTTGGCGGTGAGAACCTCAAGCCGAACGACGCGAAAAAACTTGCCAAGGTCATCGGCGATTTTTGGACATCCTCGCTGGCAAACATTGATGTCGAAGGGCTGCTCAAGGCCGTCCTTGCCGCCCGGCCGACCGCCGCGCAAGATGTCGCGATGATGGGCGGGAGACAAGGGGGCCGGTTCGCTCTGCTTGTGGAGCACGCGGAAGATCTTCGCAATTTCGAGGCCAAGATTCGCGCCGCGCCCGCCGATCTTGCGCGGCGGCAGGCAGATATTCAAATGGGGGGATTCGCCGGCGCGATGGCGCGGCTGCGCGGCGGCGAGAAGGTTATGGAAACGAATATTTTCCAGGCGAACGAAGGCTGGATAACCGAGCTCGCGAATGCGGGCGTGGCGGCCGAAAAAGCTTTTATCGAGGCGGGCGCGCCGGCCGCCAAGTTTGCCACGGCGATCGGCGCCGCGATAGGCGCATTATCGGTATTCGAGGCCGGCCTTCTCGCGATGCGCGTGGCTAACAACCTTGCCGGCGGCGGAACTTGGCTCGGCGCCGCGGCGGCCGGGGCCGGATGGCTGCGAAGCGGGGCGATGCGGCTCGGCGCCCTCGGCGCCGCGGGCTATGGCCTGTATGAAACCGTGAAGCCGATGCCCGCGAACGCCGGCGAGGACGAGCGCGCCAGGCAACTGAAACACGGCCAAGGATGGCTCTCGAATGCGCCGCCAGCCGCGGGGGGCTTTACTCCCTCGCCAGGCGGTCTCGGGAATTACACCGAATTGCGAGGCTCGGCGACGGTAACGAATAGTTTGTCGATTTCCCTTGATCCGGGGTTGATCGCGAAACAAGTTCACAGCGCGCTCGCCGCCGACGGCAATCTGCGCGGAGACACGGGCGTCTCGATGAGCCCGTCGAGCATGTTGCCGAGGTAAGGCCGCGATGACCACTATAGTCCTTGAAACCCGACTTTTATTCGGCCCGGACCCGGATGGCGGCGCGGCCACGCGCATGTCCTTTGCCGCGCTGGAGACGCCGGAGGAATCGCTGGAGGATGCCGGCGGCATGTACGGCGCACGCGGCTACCCGCGCCGCGATTTCGATGATGATCGTTTCGCGCGCCCGCGGCCGGGGATAGACCACCATCGCCGCCCGTTCGACCGGACGGCTTTGTCGCACCACCATCGCCCATTTGACAAGGCCGCCGAGGCCATCGCCCCCGCATCCGGCCGGCACGGCACGCATTCCTATCGAAATAATAACCCGGGCAACGTCAAATATGGTGCGCTCGCGAAGCGTTTCGGCGCGATCGGCCGGGACGCGAGCGGTTTCGCTGTTTTCCCTGATGCTGCGACGGGAGAAAGAGCACAACGCGGGCTTTGGGAAAGCGGCGGTTATTCGCATGCTACCATTGGCGAGGCGCTGCACAGATGGAGCGGCGGCGGCTATCGTGCTCTTCCAGGCGTGGATAGCGGCAAGCGTTGGGCAGACCTGAGCCCTGGGGAGCAGGACACGCTCCTACAAGCTCAGAAGCGCCGTGAGGGCTGGGCAGGCAGCGGTGGCGGTGGTGGACTAACTCCAGAACACCATGGGCGATATCGCGGCGAGCTGGATATCGGTGGGGACAAATTTCAGTTTGTTTCCGGCGGCCGAGGCGCCGGCAGCTCGCCACCAGGCGACCGGACGATTACCGGCTACCTTCCGGGGCACCTTGGCGGCGGCGAGGGCCGATTTGCGACGAGCGACGTTTACGATCCGCAGGCCGGGCGGACGCGCTCGCTGGTCCGCATCCATGCCACATCATCGTCGGACATCGACAAGGCGGTGTCGTCGGGTTGCTTTGGCGTGGACAAGGCTCAGTGGCCCCGGCTGAAGCGGGAACTGAATTCAGAGTTGGCCGCGCACGGCGGCAAAATGACACTGCATGTCGACGAAAACGGGAACGCGCAGATTTTCCCGGTCGGCGGAAGTTCGCGGGGTAAATTCTTTTCGCCGCACAAGAATTTGGCCGATGTCGCCGAGACAATGTCGGGGTTGCGCGATCGCGATCCCGAGGGGCACGGAAAAATCGAGGAGTATCTCAAAACCGGCGGCGCCGGCATGGACCCGGCGACCCGGAATTGGTGTGCCGCATTCGTGGCCGCCACCGCCCGCCACGCGGGGCTTGGCACCCCGCGAGATGCGAATGTCGCCACCGCATGGGAAACTTACGGAACGCCGGTGCGCCCGCAAGACGTTCGGCGCGGCGATATCATGATCGGCGGGACGACGGGCCGCAAGGTCGGGAGTCTTGGCGGCCATGTCGCCATCGTCGCCGGGCCGCTGAAAGGCACCAAGATCCCGATCGTCGAAGGCGACCAAAGGACGGACGTTGGATCCTACAAGACCAGTCCCGGCAGCATGCACAGCACGGTCGCGACCGGGCCGGCGTACACCGGCGGCCACCGGGTCGGCGCGAACGAGGTGGATATCGTCGCCGACGAAGGGTTGAAATTCCGGCGGCCGCCGGATGCAGACGAAAGTAAATGAGGAAGCCAGGAGATTCACCAAGAACGGCGCCGATCCGGTTGGCGAGCTGACCGCTTCGTTGGCGATGTTGTGCAAGCGCCGCGATTTCCTGGCGCGCCAGTTGGCGGACGGCGAACGCGCGATCGAAACCGCGAGGTCCGCATGGGAAGCGGCGCTCGACGGCGACGATCCCAAGGCGCTTGAGAAATGCGGCGGCCGGCTCAGGGAAGCGCAGGAACATGCGAGCCGGCTTGAAAGCGAGCTCGACAACTGCGCGCGTCAAATTTCGAACGTCGAAACCGAGATGTCGCTTGCACAAGACCGCGCCAAGCGCGAAGCGAAGGCCGCCGTTTACGATAAGCTCGCGCAAAGTATTGTGCCGATGTTAGCTGAGTACGCCGAAGTATCGAACCGCTTTGCCGACGAATTGAGCAAGATCGAAGGCGTTTTCGACGCGCAGTCCGCGGCTTCGATCGTCCGGCAAACCGCTGAATCGGTCCTCGGCGCGAAGAAAATGATCATCGGCGACATGCAGTACCTGGCGGCCGAGCTGCGCCGCGACCCGCGCCGCCGGCCGCCGGAGCCGCCGAAACTGCCGCCGAGCGTGATATCGCGCAGCAGTTTGACCGGCGGCCGCAACGATCCTCATCCGCCGCAAATGTGGTCCGGCGATAAGGCGTTCCCATGATGTGGCAGATTCATGACAACCGCCGCTGGTTTGGGGTTGCCGCGCGCCTGAGCGACGCCGAGCTTCGCGACCTTGAATTGCGTGCCTTGCGCACGGATGCGGCACGCGCGGCCATTGCCGAGGAAGCCGCGGTCAAGCGTCGGCCTGGGTGGTTGCGGCGAGCGGCTAGGCGCGCATTCCGGCGCATGCGGGGAAAGTAAGATGTTGCCTCGCTATCGTGTTTCGGCGCCGCAGCGGCTATGGGGCGAGCCTATCGCAACTCGCGGCGCGGCCACGATGACCGAGCGCTTGACGACGGCATATCATGAGGCGGCGCATGCGTTTGTTGCCGTCTGGGAGGGAATCCCGGTCGAGGATGTTTCCGTCACCGACGACGGGCGCGGCAAATGCTCCACTGGCGCCCCGCCGGGCGACGTGGACAAGGTCGAGTGGATCAAAAAAAGATTACGAATTTCCTATGCCGGTATGGAGGCGCAGCGCTACATTAATCCGCACACCATGTTCGAATGCTCATGGTCCGATAGGCAGGCCATCGACGAGATCGCGTTTAACGTTGCGGCCATCGTCGGCGAAGAAAATGCCGCAACCTTCGCCGATCGGGCCAGGCAAGAGACCGCGAAGATAATCGATGAATTTTGGCCGCTTATTAAACGGCTGGCGCTGGAACTGAACCGGCGCGGCCGCATGAGCGGCGACGAAGTTCGGTCAGCGCTATGGCGGGAGCGGGGCGTTTAGTTTCGCGGGGCTCACCCTCCCTGCGAATGCCGGCGGCGCTTTTTCCTTTTCCGCTGCTGGCGGCCTGGCGCGTCCTTCGTCCGGGGCGTCGCCAGGCCACACCTTGCTTGCGGTCATTCGCCGGAACGCGGCCAGCGCGGCGGCTTGATCGCGTTGCAACCGGCCGGCTTCGGCTTTTCGGCCCGTCTCAAGGCGCGCGGTCCAGGCCTCGAAGCTTGCCGGATCGATGCCGAGCCGGACGCTCATTAAGGCGCGCGGCATCTTCGCAGTCTCAAGTTCGGCGATCGTTTCGAGCTGGGCCGTCGTCGGCTTGAAGGGCATCGTTCCGGGCAGCCTTATCTCAAGCGTCTTCCAACTTCATTGCGTCCTTGGCGGCCTTCGCGATGAAGCCGGAACGCGAGAGGCCATGGCGTTCCGCATAGCCGTCGATCGCCATCAAAATATCCTCTTGCAAGGTAATATTGATGCGCATGGTTTTCGCGGCGGCGGATCGAACCGGCACAAGTATGGCGACGGCGGCGCGGTTTAGTGCATCGGCCATGACGGTTTCGAGGGACGATGGCTCAGGGATCGCCTCGCCGTCTTCGGAAAGCCCTTCGACATGGAACGCAAGAGCTTCTTCGGCCATCGCGCGCGCTTCGTCGAGATCGCGGCCGGCAGTGATGCAACCGGGAAAATCCGGGAATGAAACGCTATAGCCGCTTTCGGCTTCCTTGTGAATAAGGCCAACATACTGACGCATGGCGCTTACCTTTCGTGAGGCCGCCGAAGGGGCAAGCCGGACTGTTTTTCGATGCTTCGCAAGGTGCCTGACGCGATTTCCCGCGAAGGATGCGGCACCGTCACGCGCCCGGACCTTGCCGGATGCTTGAACTGAACGTGGCTGCCTTTCTGAGCAATCTTGAACCATCCCCCGGCTTCAAGAGCGCGGATGACCTCGCGGCTATTCATGCGAGTGTGTAGCACTACACACGATGTTTATCAAGCCTGCGTGGCTTTACCGGCTTGAGCCGGACGCTCATTTCTTCGGGTCCGTCCTGGCCTTCCTTTTCGCCGCTGTTTCGAGGCCTATCTCGACAAGCCTTAGAATTGCTTCCGCGCGAGGGGGCAGGTCCGGCTGGCGGCGGCGCCATTCATCGATCGCCGTAATGAGGGCGGCGGCGGGGCGCACTTCAACTCTTTTACCTTGAACCATGCCGTCCATTTAAATCGCCTTTCCCGTCGTGTCAAAAATAATCGTTGATTGCGATGCCTACGTAGCATATGTACATGGCGTAGGCATTAAAGTCCAGGAGAAAGCTGACATGACGGATGAAACGAAAGCCGCCCAGAAAATGGCGGCTAAGCGGAAAAGGCTCACGTCCCCGGAAGTCTCCGTGGATGTCACCAGAGAGGATATCGATGGGGCGATCCCGCAGGACTCCTCCCATTGTATGATTGCGGACGCGATTAAGCGGATGGTTCCTGGGGCGTCTCGCGTTTCGGTGGACCTCGCAACGATCCGGTGGACCGACTCGGAAAAGAAGCTCCGCTACACTTATCTGACGCCACGCCATGCCCAGGGCTCCCTGCTCGCGTTTGATAAGGGGCAACGCCCAGAGCCGTTTTCGTTCAACCTTACACGCGCGGCGCAAATCACAAGAGCCGGAAGTCTTAAGAAGGCGCGCCCGGATGACCTGCTGCCACGCAAGAGGGTTCAAAAGGAAGCGGGCACCGGCTCTATCCCGACGATCATCGGCGGGAAGGCGCCCCCAGTCTTCGCCAAAGGCACCCGCCGCGAATTCGGGCTCCGGGTCTATGCGACGCCACAATTGACTGCCGCTGGGGCGTCTAAATCTTCTCCCACGGCAGAGGTGTGGGAGCCACAATTGTCTGCCACGGGCTGACCCTTCGGAGCGGCGCTTTGCCGGCGCCGTCACGAAGCGCCAATCCCGGCGCGAAAGGAGCAAACCACATGACCCGCCAAGTTTCCAAGCCGGATATTTTCTGGGCGCCTTCGCTCGAAACCGCCCGGAAAATCGACGATGACGACACGGTCAAATCAATCGAGAGCGCGCAATATCGTTTCGCGGCAAGCATGGCCGATCTGGAGCGCTGCTACGATGAACAGGCAAGCAGGCTGCGCGCCGCGTTCGTCGCGGAAGTGGCCGCGCTTTACCAGGACGAAGCCGCATAATCGCGAAGCCCTTGCCGGATTCCCGGCAGGGGTTTTTCGCAAATCGGAGGAACACATGAGCAAAATCATAGACGGGATTTTTGACGGGCGCGGCGACGAAGAAATCGCGCGCATGAAAGACATGCTTATGACAGCGTTCCCGCCTCCCGACGCTTCTGAGCTAGCGTTGGCCATCGATCCGGTATTCGCCGCGATCGCTGAACACAAAACGCGGACGAAGGAATCGAACTGCCTTGAAGCCGCCGCGCGCACTGCCAGGGATAAGGCGGAAAAGAAGCACGGCGAATGGATTGTTCCCCGGCGATCGGGTGACTGGCCGGGGGAAGCAACCGTCAGACCGTTTTACGATCGATGGAACCGCGCCGTCCGTGCCGAGAACAAGGCGGCCATATGCATGGCCCGGAC